>DATEIF010000585.1:0-13453 GCA_035279205.1 Vineibacter sp. | reverse complement strand
GCGATGCCGACCTGTGGGCTGACATGGCCGACGACCTCGCGATGCTGGGGCGGCCGCACTACGGCAATGTGTACGATGACGACAGCCTCGCGGGCATGGCACGCCGTGTGCTGGACGATGCGCCCGCGCGGTTCGTGCTGGTCGGCTTCTCGATGGGCGGCTTCGTCGCCCGGGTGCTGGCCCTGATGGCGCCGGCGCGGGTCACCGGCGTCGCCTTCGTGGCGTCATCGGCCCGCGGCTACTCGGCGAGCGAGAACACGAGCAAGCAGGCCAAATTCACCGTGCGCCGCGCACCGCGGCCCGACAATACAGCGGGCCTCTCCCGCGCGCTGCATCCCGAGCGCGAAACCGATCCCGTGCTGCTGGATCGCCTGCGCGGCATGTCGCGGCGGCTGGGACCCGATGTGCTGGCGCGCCAGCTCGCGCTGGTACGGCACGACGGCTATGCCGACCTCGAACGCATCACCTGCCCGTCGCTCGTGGTGGCCTGCCGCCAGGACCGCATGCGCCGCTTCGAGGAGACCGAGCGCATGGCCCAGCACCTGCCGCAGGCCCGCTTCGAGGTGCTCGAGGATTGCGGCCACATGGCGCCGCTGGAACGGCCACGAGAACTCGCAGCGCTGCTCGCCGACTGGATCGAACGCGAGCGGCTTTAAGGCCGTCATTTTCCACGCGCCGCGACGAGTGAAAATTTCGACGTCTCACCCTGTCAGGTGATGTGCGAGGCCCCGACGCGCTCCTAGATGGAGGCTGCACCGGGCTTGTGCCGGTCGGCGACCATAGCGGGGGCGTACATGCAGAATCAGGCCGTTCTGGAGCCGCTCAGATCACTCGACGTCGGCTTCATCGAGGGCTTCTACCAGGCCGCGGAGCCGTGGCGTCTGATGCGCCTGCGACACGGACGCTATACGCTTCAGCAAAAGGGATGCCTGCTGTCGGCGCTCGCGTCGGGCTTGAACTGGGCGCAGGTCCGGCTCCCTCCTACGCCGGCCGTTCGGCAGGCGGTGCGTACACTCATCGCCGAGGAGGTTGCCGGCGATCGCGACCATGCGCCGGTTCCCGGCCTGCAGTCGATCGACCTCGACGGTCCCATGAACCCCGGACTGTTCAACGCCTGGATGAGCATCAACAATGCGCAGGGATTCCGGCCGGGCTGGCTCGATCTCGATATGCACCAGGTCTGCGGCGTCCTGAGCCTGTCCGGGGGATTCCAATGGATCCCGTATGTCCACTACGAGCGGTCATTGCCTGATAGCCGGCAGTTGTGGACGTGGCTTTCGGTGCTGAACATCCTGATCGCCCATCTCGATCCCGCCAGCACGGCGCATGGGAATCACTGGGTGCTGATCACCGGCTACGATGCCACGACCCGGCGCTTCATCTGCTGGGATCCCGGCTATCCGCCCGGCAACGAACATCACACCAGCGATCTTGCGATCGGTGAGTTCAACAGACTCCATCGACTCGATCGTCGTTTCGTTTCCGCGTCACCTTCGCGATGAGCCACCGCTGCTGCCATGTCAGTCGCTGCGCACGACCCGTAGCGACGCGATCAGGCCCGCCAAGTCTGCCTGGCGCGTGATGCTCGTCTTGGTGAAGACACGCCGCAGATGAGTCTTCACCGTATTGGGCGAGACGCCGAGATGCTCGGCCGTCCCGGCAACCGTGCCACACGTCGCCGATGCAATCGCGACGCTCGCCTCGGCGTGCGTCAGTCCGTAAGCCTCCGTCAGCCAGGCCGTCGGGATGCCGCGCCGGCTCGCAGGATCGAAGATGAACAGGATGACGGCGGCGTCTTTCAGGTGCGCATCGCTGAAACGGTCGAGGTCGTTGCCGCGCATCGCGGCGGCGAGCACGGTCAAGGGGTAGCCCTCCTCCAGATGCGGCAGGCTGATCGCCGCCATGGGCGTACCGTGCAGGAGAGATTGCACCAGATTGTCGAGGCGACGCGAGTGGACTGCGGATACGTGACCGACCCGGCCATGACGCAATTGCAGCGGTCCGCCGGCGCCATCCAGGGCGCGCGCCGCGGCATTGGCAAAGAGAACACGGGCGCGACGGTCGAGCAGAACGACGCCGATCGCCAGATGATCCAGCGTGCGGTACTCGAGGCGCTGCATGGCCCTGTAGGCGTTGACCCGGTGGCCCAACTGCACGGCCCGCGTCAGGTGCGGCGCGAGCCGGCTGAAGAAGCCCAGGGCAGCCTCGTCGTACGGACCCCGGCGGTCATCACGGCCGGTCACGCAGGCGACGGCGAAGTCCGCCGTGTCGACCAGTCCCAGCAGGGCGCCATGGCTGGTGTTCTGCGGCCGCAGCACCTCGTCGTAGAACGCCGTCCGACTCAGTTCCGCCAGCGACAGGACTCTCTCGGACGGAACGACGATGCCGGAGGTATGGCGGCGCCCCAGGTAATCGCTCCACGGGTTCACGATGTGTCGTTCCCCCAGCGCGCGCAGGCACGCATCATCGGTGCCGTAGTGATACTCGAAGAAGACGGCCTGCCGCTTCGCCGACTGGCAGATCAATATTCCGTTACCGCTGGCCGTCAGGTCGGCGATCGTCCGCAGCACGGATGGCCACAGCTTGTCGTCCGTCGCCGCGTCATAGATCAGGTTGAGCAATGTCTCCGGGATCTCGTGGTAGTGGCTCATGCGGCCGAAAGATACGAACGCACCGATGCACTCGCATCACCCGGTCGGGTGAGACACCATCGCCGGTTTCATCCGCATCAAACAGGCAACGCTGGTGCGTCGCCGCACGCGCGATCGCGCGCGCAGCGAGGGACAACAGTGGAATCGAATTTTTGCTCAGGACGATGACAAGGATCGCCGGCGCAGGAAGCGGTCGAGCACGTTGCGGGTGATCTGCTGGGTGCAGAAGTCGCCGCGGGTAAGCCCCATCACCCATTCGCAGCTGCCGGCGGTGAACACCTCGCCGCGGCCGCGGGTCATCGTGACGATCACGCCCGAGCCGTAGCGCTGCGGATCGTTGCCGCCGTCGGTGCCCGGCGGCACCAGCTTGGTCGTCGAGTTGGCGCGGCCATTGCCGAGGTAGTAGCGGAAGCCCTCGCCGCGATGCTCCTCCTCGACGCGCACGGCCGGCGACAGCGCCAGAATCTCGACCGACGCCGGCGCACCGTCCTCGCCGGTCGGATACGGCAGGCCGCGGCGGAAGGTGTAGTCCAGGCCGTCGACCTCGTAGCCGAAGATGCCGGCTTCGGCGCCGATCACGTCGCCGTAGTACGTCTCGGTGCCGGCGAAGGCCCAATGACCGGGGCGGTAGACGGTGAAACCGCGGCTGCTGCGCGGCACGAGTCCACCCCACGAGGCATAGACGCCCTGCAGGCCGTTGACGCCCACCGTCGTGGCGCCGGGCCAGCCGATCGCCGGGTCCTCCCAGGCGCCGGTCAGCAGATGGGCACGGTCGGTGCCGCGCACGGGATCCTCATCGTGCGCGCGCGCCTTGTAGCAGACCTGCCGGCGGCCCTCGTCCTCCAGCCGCACCTGCCACAGATAGTTGCCGGCGAAGCGCGCCAGCTTGCCGCCGCCGTCGACGAACGCATCGACGTGGCGGCGCATGTCAGCCGTCCAGTATTCATCGTGGCCCACGATCGCGGCAGTACCGTAGCGGGCCAGGATCTCGGGGCGGTAATGCAGGTCGGTCTGGGTGATCATGTCGAAGGCGTAGCCCTCGCGCTCGGCCCACACGGCGAAATGGCGATCGAACTGCGCCCAGCCCGCCGAGGCGAAGAACTGCGCGAAGCCGTTGGTGAAGGCCCATTCCTTGGTGGGGTAGCGTGGCGCCTCCCACGACCGGCGATTCTGCGGATCGCACAGCCGCGGCGCGCCGGGCGGCAGCCACACCAGGCCGCGTGTCCATGGCCGCTCGGTGCTCAGCGTCGGCGAGAACTGGTTGCCGTCGGCGCCGTCGATGCCGTCATAGGAATTGGCGCCGCCCCAGTCGTTGTAGGCGAGCCACGTCGATGTCGGCAGGATCAGCAGGAAGCGATCGCGCGGCGCCGGATCTGCGGGCGTCACGACGAAGAAATGGTGGTGCAGGAACGAGGCGCCGGTGTCGGCGGCGCAGGTCGAGGCCACGCGGTAGAAACCGGATGGCAAGTCCGATGGCAGTTGCCAGCGGTGGCTCACCGGCCATTGGCAGCCGTCGCGATAGGCATTGGCCGGCATGGCGACAAACCGGCCCGGCAGGTCCTTGGCTTCGTGCACCAGGCTGGGCGTGGCGCCGTCGCGCCAGACCTGGATCGTCCAGCGTGCCGCCGTCGTGCTGCTGTGAAAGGTGACCTCGCTGCCCGGCGCATAGGAGATTGCGCCGGTGTAGGTGTAGACCTCGGGCACCGCCGCATCCTCGCGCGGCGCTTCGTACCAGTGCGCCAGGTGCCAGTTGTCGCCGGGATGCATCGCCAGGGAATGGCGCTTCACGACATTCATCGGCGTGTATTCAGGCATCGACGCCCGGCGGGACTCGGTCGACATCAGGGGATCCTTGGTGTTGTCACCGTCATCCCGAGCGCAGCGAGGGATCTCCTGGGAATGGAGTCTCCGTTCGCGGGAGATCCCTCGCTGCGCTCGGGATGACAGGTGCGGCTACTTCACGGAGACGTTCCAGAAGCGCGGCAGGTAGTATGGCGTGAAGCCCTCGATCTTCTTGGTGTTCACGGCGCGGATGGCACCGATGTCACCGACCTTGATCATGTAGGCCTGATCCAGCACGCGCTTCTCGATATCGGCCCAGGCGGCGATGCGCAGCTTGGGATCGAGCGAGGTGTAGAAGCGGTCGTAGGCGCCGTCGAGCACCTCATCGCCCTTCACCTGCGGGAAGGTATAGAACATCACCTTCCACTGCTGCGGCCCCAGCAGCGGATTCGAGCAGAAGCCGGTGGTCGACACGTTCCAGGTGCCGGTACCGCGCTGCATGTTGCTGGCGTTGGTGGTCCAGTCGACGACATCGACGGCGGCGTTCATGCCGGCCGCCTTCAACTGTTCCGCCAGCACCAGGATGGCGCTGCGCATGTAGTTGTAGTTGGAGTTGGTCTGCAGCGTGATCTTCTCGCCGTTGTAGCCCGCCTTCTTCAACAGCTCCTTGGCCTTGGCCGGGTTGTTCTGGTCGTAATAGGGCTTCATCGCATCGCCCTGGTAGTAAGGGCTGCTCGGATAGACCAGCGAGTGGCTGGTCTGCGCCAGCACGCCCGTCGCATCGATCACATCGGTGGCGTTGAGCGCTGCCGAGATCGCCTGCCGCACCAGCGGATTCTTGGTTGCCCCCTGCTGCGTGTTGACGACAAAGACCTGCATGCAGAACGGGAAGATCTTCAGCACCTGAAGCTCGGGCCGTCCCTCCAGGCGCTTGACCAGGTCGGGCGGCACGTCGGCCATCACATCAGCACCACCGGACTGCATGGCGGCCACGCGCGTGTTGGCCTCCGGCACGAAGTTGTAGCGCACCGAGTCGAGATAGGCGGTGCGCCGGCCGGCCAGGCCATCGGGTCCGGGCGAGCGCGTATCGGCGACGTAGCCGTCGAAGCGCTTGAGCACCAGGTGGCTGTCCTTCACCCACTCGCCCAGGGTGAACGGGCCGGTGCCGACGATCTCCAGCTCGCGTGCTGCCTTGTCGCGCTGCTCGGCCGGCACGATGGCGAAGGGATAGACCGGCGACTTCAGGATGTCGACGAAGACGGCGTTGGGCTTGGTCAGACGGACGATGAACGTATAGGGATCCGGTGCCTCGAAGCGCTCGACGTCAGCCAGCACGCTGGCGTTGGGGCTGACACGCTTGTAGCGCTCGAACGACGCCAGCACGTCGGCCGAGGTCATCTCCTTGCCGTTCTGGAACTTCACACCCTTGCGCAGGGTGAAGGTGAACATCTTGGCGTCGGGGCTGGTCGTCACGGTGTCGGCCAGCGACGGCTTGGTGTTGTAGTCGGCGTCGATCGCCACCAAGGTCTCGAAGATGTGGTGGATGACCTCAAGCTCGACCAGGCTGGCGGCGACGTGCGGATCGAGCGTGCCGGGGCCCGACAGGTTGGCGTAGACCAGGGTGCCGCCCTGCTTCGGCTGTGCCCATGCGGCTGGTGGCAGCGCCAGGCCGGCCGCCAGCGGCAGCGCCAGCACGGCAAGACGAAGCGGTGTTGCGATGGTCTTCATGTCGATCACTCCCTGATTTTCAAGCTGTCATCCCGAGCGCAGCGAGGGATCTCCTGCGATCGGCGCACCGTTGCGTCATCCTCAGGAGATCCCTCGCTGCGCTCGGGATGACGTATCGCTGTCGTACAAGTGGCACGCCGTCTGTCGGCCGGGTTCGGTTTCGCGCAGCACCGGGATATCGACGCGGCAGCGCGGCATGGCGTGCGGACAGCGCGTGTGGAAACGGCATCCCGGCGGCGGCACCAGCAGGCTGGGCACCTCGCCGCCGATCACCGGCGGGCGCACGCGCGCCGGGTTGGGCCGCGGCACGGCATCGAGCAGCGCCTGGGTATAGGGATGCTGTGGGTTGTCGTAGAGCGCGTCCTTGGGCGCGACCTCGACGATCGAGCCGGCATACATCACCGCGACGCGGTGGGTGGCGGCACGCACCACGGCGAGGTCATGAGCGATGAACAGGTAGCTGAGCCCGAAGCGGGCCTGCAGGTCCATCAGCAGGTTGATGATCTGCGCCTGCATGGAGACGTCGAGCGCCGATACCGGCTCGTCGCAGACGATGAAGCCCGGCGCCAGCGCCAGCGCACGGGCGATCACGATGCGCTGGCGCTGGCCGCCTGAGAATTCGTGCGGGAAGCGCTCGGCGCTGTCGCGCGGCAGGCCGACCATCTCCAGCAGTTCCTTGACGCGCTCGTTGCGGTCGCGGCGCGACATCGTGCCGGCGATGTCGATCGGCTCGGCGATGGAGTCGCCCACCCGCATGCGCGGGTTGAGCGCGGCGTGCGGATCCTGGAACACGAACTGCAGGCGCGCGCGCACGGCGGCGAGGTTCGCGCGCCGCTGCGATCCGGTGATGGCGCGCCCGAACAGCTTCACCGAGCCGCCGGTGGGCTCGAACAGCCCGACCAGGATGCGCCCCGCCGTCGACTTGCCGGAACCCGACTCGCCCACCAGCCCCAGGGTCTCGCCGCGGCCGATGTCGAAGTTGAGCTTGTGCAGCACGTGCAGCATCGCGGGCTGCCCGCGCTGCCCGTTGATCTTGAAGGCCATGTCGAGGTCGCGCACCTCGACCAGAACGTCGTCGGCCATCAGCTGGTACCCAGGCTGCGGGTGCGCGGCGTGCAGCGCACCCGATGCGTTGCGTCGATGGCGAGCAGGTCGGGCGCCGCCGCCTGGCAGATCGGCTGCACATGCGCGCAGCGCGGCCCGAAGCGGCAGCCGGCGATGGGCTCGTCCGGATCGGGAATGCGGCCGGGGATGGCGTAGAGCCGCTCGGTGCCGCCTTCCAGCGCCGGCATCGAGGCCATCAGGCCCTCGGTGTAGGGATGGCGCGGCGCATTGAACAGCACGTCGACCGGCGCGTCCTCGACGATGCGCCCGGCGTACATGACGATGACGCGCCTGGCGAACTCGGCGATCACGCCCAGGTCGTGCGAGATCAACATCACCGCCATCCCGAGCTCGGTGCGCAGGTCGCGCAGCAGCTCCAGGATCTGGGCCTGGATGGTGACGTCCAGCGCCGTCGTCGGCTCGTCGGCGATCAGGAGCCGCGGGCGGCAGGCAATCGCGATCGCGATCATCACGCGCTGGCGCATGCCGCCCGACAGGCGATGCGGATACTCATCGACGCGGCGCGCCGCATCGGGGATGCGCACCAGGTCCAGGAGCTCGATGGCGCGCTGGCGCGCGGCGGCGCGGGTCATGCCCTGGTGCAGGCACAGCGTCTCGGAGATCTGATCGCAGATCGACAGCACCGGGTTCAAGGACGACATCGGATCCTGGAACACCATGGCGATGTCACGGCCGCGGATCTTGCGCAGGTTGCGTTCCGGCGCGCGCAGCAGGTCCTGGCCGGCGTAGCGCACGGCGCCGCGGGCAAAGCGCGAGGTGCCGCGCGCGTGCAGGCGCAGCATGGAGAGTGCCGTCACGCTCTTGCCGCTACCGGACTCGCCAACCACGCCCACGCAGTCGCCCTCGGCGACGTCGAACGACACGCCCTCGATGGCCGTGGTCCAGCCGCGATCGGTGCGAAACTGCACCGTCAGATCCTCGATCGACACCAGCGGTGCTGCGGTCATGGTGTGGTCCACTTGATCCCTTCTCCCCGCGCAGGCGGGGAGAATGTGGCGCGCAGCGCCGGATGAGGGGCTTTGCGCTGCTGATGCCAAACGCCTGATGCAATGACCGCTTGCAGGGTCGTGAAGCCCCTCATCCGCCCTTCGGGCACCTTCTCCCCGCCTGCGCGGGGAGAAGGGTTTACGATGACCGCCATCATCAACCTGCCTTCAGGCGCGGGTCGAGCACGTCGCGCAGGCCGTCGCCCAGCAGGTTGAGGCCCAGCGCCGCGAGGCTGATGCCGAGGCCCGGGAACAGCATCACCCACCAGGCTTCGGTGGCGTAGTCGCGGCCCTCGGCGATGATGTTGCCCCAGCTCGGCGTCGGCGGCTGCACGCCGACGCCCAGGAAGCTCAGCGCCGCTTCGGCCAGGATCGAGTAGGCAAACACGAAGGTCATGTGCACCAGCAGCGGGCTCACGCTGTTGGGCAGGATGTGGCGCAGCATGATGCGCAGGTCGCTGGCGCCGGCGATGCGCGCGGCCTGCACGTAGTCGAGCTCGCGCACGACCAGCGCCGAGGCGCGCACGATGCGGGCACCGGCCGGCACGTAGGCCACGGTGAGCGCGATGATCACGCTCTCCATGCGCGGCCCCGGCGCTGCAGTGATGCCCAGCGCCAGGAGGATGGCGGGAAACGACATCAGCGCGTCCATCACGCGCATCAAGAGCGCATCGAGGCTGCGGAACTGGGCCGCCAGCACGCCGATCAGCGCGCCGCATACCCCCGACAGCACGGCCACAACCAGGCCGATCCACAGCGACACCCGCGCACCGTAGAGCACGCGCGTGAGCACGTCGCGCCCGAAGCTGTCGGTGCCGAACAGGAAGGTCTCGGACGGCGGCTTGAAGCGCAGCCGCACCTTCATGGCCGACGGATCGATGCCGGTGATGACGGGCGCGAAGATCGCCGCGATGGCCAGCACCATCACCAGGCAAAGGCCGATCTGGAACGAGCGGTGCGCCACCAGGCGGCGCAGCGCCATGAAGCGCCGGCGCGGCGCCAGCACCGGCGCGGCGGCGGCCGGACCGGTATCCAGGGCGAGCTCAGTCATAGCGCACCCGCGGGTCGGCCACGGTGTAGAGCAGATCGACGGCCAGGTTGATGGCTACGAAGACGAAGCCGTAGATCAGCATCACGCCCTGCACCAGCGGGTAGTCGCGCGCGAGGATCCCCTGCACCACCAGGCGGCCGATGCCCGGCAGGGCGAAGACCTGCTCGATCACGACAGAACCGCCCAGCGCGGTCGAGATCAGGATGCCCATGGCGGTGATCACCAGGATCAGCGCGTTGCGGAACGCGTGCTTGCCCACCGTCGTCCATTCGCTCAGGCCCTTGGAGCGCGCGGTGCGGATGAAGTCCTGGCTCAGCACGTCGAGCATGGCCGAGCGCGTCATGCGCGCGAGGAAGCCGATCTGGAACAGCGACAGCATGATCGCCGGCAGCACCAGCGACTGCAGCCACTGCACCGCGTCCTGTCCCAGCGGCACGTAGCCGCTCGACGGCAGCCAGCCCAGCATGACGCTGAAGACCATCACCGACAGGATGGCGATCCAGAAGCCCGGGATCGACACACCCAGCAGCGCCACGCCCATGATCAGCGAATCGACCCAGGTCTGCCGATAGTATGCCGCCAGCGAGCCAACCAGGATGCCGATCGGCAGGGTGATGGCGATCGACAGGCCGGCCAGCGACAAGGTCACCGGCAGCCGCTCGCCCATCGCCGACAGCACGGTCTGGTTCAGCATCAGCGAGGAGCCGAACTGTCCCTGCGCCAGATGCAGGAACCAGATGCCGAGCTGCTCGAGGAACGGCCGATCGAGGCCCAGATTGCGCCGCACCTGCTCGATCGCTTCCGGCGAGGCCTGATCGCCCGCGATCACCACGGCGGGATCGCCCGGCAGCAGGCTCATCAGCAGGAAGGCCAGGACCGACACGATGAGGATCACCGGCACGGCCTGCAGCAGCTTCATCAGCGTGAGGCGAGCCATCAGCGCCCTCCTCGCGTGCACAGCTCCACCTCACCCTGAGGAGCGAGCGTCTCGAAGGGTGGGAAACCGCACCGAGTCTGCAGCCCATCCTTCGAGACGGCCACGCTGGCGCGCGGCCTCCTCAGGATGAGGGTGATGTGCCGACCGCCCAAGGCTCAGCCCGCCTGATCGAGCCAGACATCCCACAGCTGCAGGATGCCGGGATAGTCGGTCTGTCCCATCAGCTTGCGGGAGTAACCGCTGAGCCGGCCGGAGTCGGCGATCTTGATCATGTAGCCGTTGCCCAGCACCTGCTGCTGGATCTTCAGCCAGGCGGCGCGCCGCTTCTCCAGGTCAGGGGCAGCGAAGAATTCGCCGTACGCGGCATCCAGCGCTGCGTTGCCCTTGATGCTGGGGAAGGCGTAGATCATCGGCCGCCACTGCTGCGGCCCCAGGATATGGTCGGGGCCGAACAGCGTGGTCGACAGGTTCCATTCGCCGGTGCCCTGCTGCATGTGCGCGGCATTGGTCGTCCAGTCGACCACCTTCACGTCGACATTCATGCCGGCGCGCTTGAGCTGCTCGGCGACCACCAGCATGGTCGTGCGCATCCACTGGTAGTTGCTGTTGGTCTCGATGATGATCTTTTCGTTCTTGTAGCCGGCCTGCTTCAGCAGCTCCTTGGCCTTGGCCGGGCTCTTCACGTCGTACCACGGCGTGGGTGCGCTCTCGCCGAGATAGTACGGCGTATTGGGAAACGACATCCACGGGTTGGCCTTGTTGACGCCGCCGGTGGCATCGGTGATCTCGGTGATGTCGATCGCCGCGGCGATGGCCTGGCGGATCAGCACGTTCGCCGTCAGGCCGTACTGCGAGTTGACGATCACGTAGGTGCCGCCGACCGGGAACACCTCGCGGACGGCCAGCTCCTTGCGCTGCTCGATGCGCTCGCGCAGCTCGGTCGGGATGCTCGACGCCAGCTGCACCTCGCCGGTCTGCAGGGCGGCGATACGGGTCGTCGCCTCCGGAATGAAGCGGTAGCGCACGGCATCGAGATAGGCGGTCTTGCGTCCGGCATAGCCGTCGCGCCCCGGCGCGCTGGTGTCGGGCACATATCCGTCGAAGCGCTTGATGACGAGATGGCTGTCCTTGACCCACTCGCCAAGAGAGAACGGCCCGGTGCCGATCACGTCGATGCCGCGCGCCGGCTTGTCCTTCTGCGACGCCGGCAGGATCATGAACGGGAAGATCGGCGACTTCAGCACGTCCAGCAGGACGACGTTGGGCGCCTTCAGGTGGATGATGAACGTGTACGGATCGGGCGTCTCGTAGCGCTCGACATCGGCAAGATTGCCGGCGTTGGGGCTGACGCGCTGATAGCGCTCCAGCGACGCCTTGACGTCGGCGGAGGTCAGCTCATCGCCGTTGTGGAACTTCACGCCACGGCGCAGCTCGAACGTATACGTGCGGGCATCGGCTGACGCCGTCGCCTTGACCGCCAGCATCGGCCGGGTGGCGTTCTGATTGTCGAGCGCGACCAGGCCCTCGAAGACGTTGTGGATGACTTCCAGCTCGACGGCACTGGACGAGACGTGCGGATCGAGCGTGCCCGGACCCGACAGCGTGGCATAGACCAGGGTACCGCCCTTCTTGGGCGTCACCTCTGCACGTGCCGCGCCCAACGGTGCCAGCGCGAATGCACCCAGACCCAGCACCCCGCGTGAGAAATCCCGCCGTTTCACCAGTGCCATCTCAGTCCCTCGACCCGATTCCGTCATTCCGATGTATCATATATATTCAATTCGCATGCCAGCCCCCGGATGGCGGCGTGCCGACAGGCGACATCACCGCGTGGCAGCGAGCGCCGCGAACGCGCCCTTGGTGGCCTCGAGCGCGAAATCGATATCGGCTTCGGTGTGCGCTGCCGACAGGAACATGTTGTGGCGCGGGTGCAGATAGACGCCGCGCTTGAGCGCCTCGGCCGTGAAGCGCTCGCCCTTGGCGCCGTCGGGATCGTGGTCGAACAGCAAGGTCGGCATCTGCGGCGGGCCGCTCTGGCGCACGCCGATGCCGGCGGCCGCCGCCTGCGCCGCGATCCCCTGGCGCAGCCGCAGGCCCATCTCGCCCATGCGCCGCGGCCCGTCGATGCGCTCCAGCTCGTCGATGGTCGCCAGCGACGCCGCCATCGACACGGCGCTGCACCAGAACGAGCCGGTCATGTAGACCTGCGAGCCGGCGTCACGGAAGCGCTCGTTGCCCAGGATCGCCGCCAGCGCGTAGCCATTGGCGATCGCCTTGCTCCAGGCGCTGAGGTCGGGCTGCACGCCGATCAGGTCCCAGCTGCCGCGCATGGTGAGCCGGAAGCCGGCACGCACGTCATCGAGGATCAGCGCCGCGCCCTTGGCATCGCACAGTTCGCGCGCGCGACGCGCAAAGTGGGCGTCCGGCAATTCCTGATCCAGCCCGTAGTCATGACGAAAAGCCGAGACAACGACGCCGGCCAGATCATCACCGGCCTGGTCGACCGCGGCCTCTAGGCTGGCGGCATCGTTGTAGTTGAACGTGATCAGATGGGCGCGGTCCTCGGCGGTGGCGCCCAGTGGATAGGGCGAGCACCACGGCACGGCGCCGTGATAGGCACCCTTGGCCACCAGGATCTTGCGGCGGCCGGTACCGGCCCGCGCCAGGGTCACGCAGGTCGTGGTGGCGTCGGTGCCGTTCTTGGCGAAGATCGCCCAGTCGGCGTGCGGCACCAGGCCGACGAAGCGCTCGGCCAGCTCGACCATGCGTTCTGTCGGGCCGTTCATGCAATCGCCTGCCGCCATCTGGCGCTGCACCGCCTCGGTCACGGCCGGATGCTTGTGGCCCAGCACGATCGGGCCCCAGCCGCACATGAAATCGACATAGCGCCGGCCGTCGACATCCCACAGATGACAGCCCTCGGCACGCTCATAGAATTGGGGATAGCCCGCCGGCAGCCGGGCGGCGCGCATGTGACCATACATGCCGCCGGGGATGACACGCTGGGCCCGCGCCCGCAGCTTGCGGTCCGGCGTATCGACAGGGACGTTCATTGTCAGCACTCTCCCACCACGATGGACAAAAAGTATATGATATATTCTTAACGTCCAGAGTTTCTTTTCCCCACAAACCGTCATCCCGAGCGCAGCGAGGGATCTCCTGCGAATGGACGTACGGTGCGTCTTTCGCGGGA
>DATEIF010000584.1:0-4995 GCA_035279205.1 Vineibacter sp. | reverse complement strand
CGGGCGAGACGCCCGCGCTCCCAGGATAACTCAGTACCGTACCACCGCCCTCCCGGCGGTATCGGCGGGGAAGCCCGCGGCGTTGTAGAGGCGGTCCTTGGCATCGAAATAGGCGCGTGGATAGTCGAGCAGCGGCGATTGCGGCGCGAGCCCCACGATCCTGGCGATGCCCATGACGCCCGCGGTCTTGCCGCTGGTACCCCAATGCCCCTCGGGGATTTCGATGACATGCACCCACGCCGACCGGCCGGCGCCCGCAACATCGGTGGTGCCGGTGATCTTCAGGATCGACGCATTCACCGCCGCATGGACCTGCGATTTGCGCGTCTTTTCCATCGAGCCCTCCGGCACCGTGACGATGACCAGGAACTTGCCCGCCGCCGAGACGTATCTGTCGCCGGTCGTGCCGCCGATATACCAGTCGTCGTTGTCCACTTCCTGGAACCGCACCCAGGCAAGCGAGCGGCCGGCCTCGGTGTCCTCGCCGCCTTCGATCGTCAGCAGGACGTGCGTCATCTCCTCCGCCAGCGCCTCCTTCTGCGTCGCATTGAGCGCGCCTTTGACATGATGAACAGTCACCATCGGCATCGGTCTTTCCTCCTCTGTGCCTCTGTGGCGGTCTCAATATCATCAGGTCAGTTTAGTTTTGTAAAACAACTATTCCTAATGGATGACCATGACAACACGCAAATTAATGGGCGATTATCTGCATAATCGCGTGGCAATAAGTCTTCTTAAGAAATCATTCGGCAGATTGGTTGCTTATGGCAACCATTGCAGGCACCATCGCGACATGACCCGCACTTCGCTTGAGGCGTTCAACTGCAGCGCCGCGCGCGCGCTCGACATACTGGGCGACAAGTGGACGATGCTGATCGTGCGCGACGCCTTCTACGGCATCTCGACCTTCACGGGGTTTCACCAGCGGCTGGGCATGGCACGCAACATCCTCGCTGACCGGCTGCAGACCCTGGTCGATCACGGCGTGCTGGAGAAGATCGCCGTGCGGCCCGATGTCGAGCGCTTCACCTACCGACTGACCGAGCGCGGCCGCGACCTGTTCCCGCTCATCGTCGCGCTGGTGCAGTGGGGCGACAAGTGGATCTCCGGCGCCGGCGGCGAGCCGGTGAAGATCCTCGACAAGGCCAAGCGTGCCCCGGTCCAGTCGATGGCCGTCACGTCGCGCGACGGCCGCTACCTCGAGGCCCGCGACGTGACGTACGCGCCCGGCCCCGGCGCCGATGCCGAGACCCTGGCCCTGTTCGAAGAGGCTGCCGAGCGACGAAAGAAACCGGCGGACTGATTTTTGGACCGCGCGCGACCACGCGCGCATTCGCCCGAAGCGCCGGCGGAGGGTGAACTCAGTCGGTGCTGATGCGCACAGGCGAAAGCACAGCTTTCACCTGATATGCGCGCGTGGACGCGCGCGGTCCGAAAAAAATTACTCGGCCGCGGCGGGCGGCGCGCCGAACGTGACGTCGAACAGGGCGCCGCCCATCGGGCTCTTGTCGACCGCGATGCGGCCGCCGTGCAAGGCGATGACCTCGGCCACGATCGCCAGGCCCAGGCCAGCGCCGCCCTGGCGGTTGCGGCCGCGCCAGAAGCGCTCGAACAGGTGCGGCCGATCCTCGGCCGGGATGCCGGGTCCGGCATCGTGCACCGCGAGGTGCGGCCCGTCGGCCACCACCACCTCGACCGTCGAGCCGGCGGGCGTGAAGCGCAGCGCATTCTCGACCAGGTTGCGCACGGCGGCGGAAAGCGCATCGGCGTTGCCATAGAGCCGCACCGGGTGATCCGGTGCCGTCAGCGACACCTGCTTGTCCTCGGCCACCGCCAGCGGCGCCATGCGCGCCACCACGTCGCCCGCGATATCGACCAGATCGACGTCGCCCTTGGCCATCGGCATGTGAGAATCCAGCCGCGACACCGCCAACAGCTGCTCGATCAGGCGGGTCATGCGCTGGAGGTCGGGCCGGAACGACTCGGCCGCATCGGCGTCACCCATGCCGTCCAGCCGCGCGCGCAGCAGGGCCAGCGGCGTGCGCAGCTCGTGCGCCGCATTGGCGGTGAAACGGCGCTGCTCGGCGAACCCGGCATCCAGCCGGTCGAGCGCGCGGTTGAAGGCCGCGACCAGCGGCCGGATCTCGGCCGGCACGGCCGTGTCGAGCCGCTTGCCCATGGTGTCGACGGTGATGCGATTGGCCTCTTCGGCCGCCTTGGCGACCGGCGCCAGCGCCTTGGTCAACGTGTAGAGCGCAATGCCGATGGCCAGCAGCAGGATCGGCCCGATCACCGGCAGCACCTCGCGCATCACCGTGTAGGCCACCCAGCGCGGCTGCAGTGTATCGTGCGGCTCGTCGCGCCCGACCGCCACCTGCAGCGGCCCGGCCGGCGAGTCGAGCGTCGCCAGCAGCAGCTGCAGGCGCGGCCTTTCCGGCTCGCTGTCGCGGTCGACCACCAGGAACGCGAATTTCCAGGCAATTTCCGGCGACAGCGGCAGCCCCTTGCGCATGCCGACCGGCTGCTCAATCAGAACTTCCTTGTTCACCGGGTCGTAGACAAACACCTGCAGGCCCTTGACGTCGGCCAGCAGCTCCTGGCGCTTGGGGCCATAGTGCAGCCTGACTCTGCCATCGGGGCCACGCTCGGCCTTGGCGACAACGATGCTGGCGATTTCCTCGAGCTCGTCGTCGGCTTCGGCATCGCGGTTGTTCCACGATGCCCACAGATAGAACAGCGACAGCACCACGATGGTGCCGACGAACAGCAGCGAGAAATTCCGCAGCAGGCGCCGGCGGACCGACAAGCCTGCCAACGGCGCGCTCATCGCGCGAGAGCGGCCGGCTTGTCGGCGGTCAGCATATAGCCGACGCCGCGCACGGTGTGGATGTTCACCGTGGCACCCGCCGATACCAGCCGCTTGCGCAGGCGCGAGACGCTGGCCTCCATGGCATTGGAGTCGACATCGTCATCGAAGCCGTACAAGCCGTTCTCGATAGTCTGGCGCGTCACAACCTGGCCGACGCGGCGCATCAGCAGCTCGAGCAATGTGAGCTCGCGCCGCGGCAGCGGCAGGCTGTCGCCACCGACGCTAACCGCACTGGACGAGGCATCGTATTCCAGGTTGCCGGCCTTCAGCCGCATGCCCAGCGCCCCGTTGGGGCGCCGCAGCAGGGCGCGAATGCGGGCGACCAGCTCGCTCTGGGCGTACGGCTTGCCGAGATAGTCATCGGCGCCGACATTCAGCCCCTGCACCCGCTCGTCGATGGCGTCGCGGGCGGTCACCGCGATCACCGGCGTCGTATCGCCGCCGCGCCGCCACGACGCCAGCAGGTCGAGGCCATCGCCATCCGGCATCGACAGATCGAGCAGGATGACGTCGTAGCGCGCGGTCGCCGTCGCCGAGCGCGCCTCTTCCAGCGTCGGCGCCACGTCGACGGCGAACCCTTCACGCGTCAGGTTGACGCGTACCAGACGGGCCAGTTCTGCCTCGTCCTCTACCAGCAACAGCCGCATGCCTGATCCTAATCGTCCGGGGGAACTTTCGGAACATGATAAGCGACGCTGACGAAAGCCTTACCAGCGGGTAGGGATTTTCAGTCATCATAGCGTTACCGTTGCCAATCGCACGGCCGTGAAGGTTTTGCGTCGATAATCCCATGATTTCCACCGACCTTTCCGCCTCATTCTGGGCCGCAGCGGCGCCGGCGCCGCCGCACACCGGCACACTGGACGGTCACCGGGACGTCGATGTCGCCATCGTGGGCGGCGGCTTCTCCGGCCTGTCGACGGCGCTGCATCTGGCCGAAGCCGGCGTTTCGTGTGCTGTGGTCGAGGCCGGTGAGATCGGCTCGGGGGCTTCCGGCCGCAACAACGGCCAGGTCATCCCGACCATGAGCCGGGCCGATCCCTCGGCGATTGTCGCCGCCTTCGGCCGCGACCGCGGCGAGCGCTTCGCAGGCCTGGTGCGCGATTCGGCGCAGACCGTGTTCGACCTGGTGCGCCGCCATGCCATCGACTGCGCCGCCGAGCAGAGCGGCTGGGTGCAGCCGGCGCACACGCCGGGCCGGGTCGCCAAGGTCGCCGAACGCCGGTTCAAGGAATGGGGAGCGCTGGGCGCGCCCGTCGAGTTGCTCGACCGCCAGCAGACCGCGACACTGCTGGGCAGCGACGCCTACCACGGCGCCTGGCTCAACCGCAGCGGCGGCCACATCAACCCGTTGGCCTTCGCCCGCGGTCTGGCACGCGCCGCCATCGGCAAGGGCGCGGCCATCTTCACCCGATCGCCGGCGCAATCGATCGACCGCCTGCCCGCCGGCGGTTGGCAGGTGCGGACGCCGGCGGGCGCCTTGCGCGCCGGCCGCGTCGTCATCGCCACCAACGCCTACACCGACGACGTCTGGCCCGGGCTGAAACGCACGGTGATCCCCGTCTTCAGCTTCCAGATGGCAACGCGGCCGCTATCGGACAATGTGCGCAAGACCCTGCTGCCCGGCCGGCAGGCGATGAGCGACACCCGCGGCGACCTGCATTTCTGCCGCTACACGCACGACCACCGCCTGGTCACCGGCGCCCCGCTGCTGTGGCGTGCCGACATGGAGCGCCGCCTGCCCGCCCATGTCGGGGCTCGCCTGCAGGGCCTGTTCCCGCAACTGGGCGAGGTGGCGTTCGATCACATCTGGTGTGGCTACGTCGGCATGACCGCCGACTATTTCCCGCACCTGCATGAACTGGCGCCCGGCGTGGCGACCTGGATCGGCTGCAACGGCCGCGGCGTGGCGCTGGCCACCGCCATGGGGCCGGAGCTGGCGCGCTGGGGCGCGGGCCACGCCGCCATCGACGACCTCGCCCTGCCGGTCACGCCGGTGCGCCCGATCCCCGCCCATGCGCTGGCCAAGCGCCTGGCGCGCTGCATGCTCTGGCTCTACCGCCGCCGCGACGCGCGCGAGGTGTAATCCTGGGAGCGCGGGCGTCCCGCCCGCTCATGTCTTGGCG
>DATEIF010000583.1:0-7514 GCA_035279205.1 Vineibacter sp. | reverse complement strand
CGTCGCGATTTTCTGTCGCTTTCTGTCGTTTTTCTGTCAGGTCAACAACGGCGGCCAGCGTGTTGCGATCACAACGAAATCGATTTTCTGTCGTTTCTGTCGGACGCTATCCCGTATGGCACCGACCTCACCCCGAGGAGCGAGCGAAGCGAGCGTCTCGAAGGGTGGGCTACCGCACGCGTGTTTCCACGACGGGTGGAACGATCAAACGAGACTGTAACCCATCCTTCGAGACGCCGGCTGCGCCGGCTCCTCAGGATGAGGGTGTGCGTTGTGCGGCCTCCGGGGTCACCCAACGAAAAAGGGCCGCCCCATGGGCGGCCCTTCCTCGGCGCGACTCGGTCGTCGCTCAGTTGTGCTTGGCGATCTCCAGCCGGCCGACCTGGTCACGATGAACCTCGTCGGGGCCGTCGGCCAGGCGCAGCGTGCGCTGATGGGCGTACATGCTGGCCAGCTTGAAGACCTGGCTGACGCCGCCGGCGCCGTGCAGCTGGATGCAGCGGTCGACGATCTTGGTGGTGATGTTGGGCACCGCCACCTTGATCATGGCGATCTGCTGGCGGGCTTCCTTGTTGCCGTACTTGTCCATCGCCCACGCCGCCTTCAGCACCAACAGGCGGGCCATGTCGATCTCCATGCGCGAGTCGGCGATGATGGCCTTGGTGACGCCCATCTCCGACACGCGCTGGCCGAAGGCGACGCGGCTCTTGGCGCGCTTGATCGCCATCTCCAGGGCCCGCTCGGCGACGCCGATGGCGCGCATGCAGTGATGGATGCGGCCCGGTCCCAGGCGGCCCTGCGCGATCTCGAAGCCGCGGCCCTCACCCAGCAGGATGTTCGACTTGGGCACGCGCACGTTGTCGTAGATCACCTCGGCATGGCCGTGCGGGGCATCGTCATAGCCGAACACGTGCAGCATCTTCACGATCTTGATGCCGGGCGTGTCGCGCGGCACGACGATCATCGACTGCTGGCGGTACGGCGGCGCGCCGGGATCGCTCTTGCCCATGAAGACGATGACCTTGCAGCGCGGGTCGCCCATGCCCGACGACCACCACTTGCGGCCGTTGATGACGTAATGATCGCCGTCGCTCTCGATGCGCGACTCGATGTTCTTGGCGTCGGACGAGGCCACCGCCGGCTCGGTCATGGCGAAGCACGAGCGGATCTCGCCGTTGAGCAGGGGCGTCAGCCACTTTTTCTGCAGCTCCGGCGAGGCGTAGCGGGCGAACACCTCCATGTTGCCGGTGTCGGGCGCCGAGCAGTTGGTCGCCTCCGAGGCGATCGACGAGCGGCCCAGCATCTCGCAGATCGGCGCGTAGTCGAGGTTCGACAGGCCCATCGTGCCGTGGGTGTCGCCGCTGTCGCGATCCTTGGGCAGGAACATGTTCCACAGGCCGCGCTTCTTGGCCTCGGCCTTGCACTCCTCCATCACCGGCGGCAGCGACCAGCGGTCCTTGGCGGCGTTGAGCTGCTCCTCGTACACGCTCTCGGCGGGGTAGATCACTTCGTCCATGAACTTGCCGAGCTTCTCCAGCAGGTCCTTGGTGCGATCCGAATATTCGAAATCCATCGCCATCGTTCTCGTCTCCTCTTGTGGCGCGTCTGGCCCGACGCCGCCCGGCCCGTCCCCGACGGACAGGCCCCGGCCAATGCCTCTTTCTCGCCGGCGGCGACTGTAGGCCGATCGCGCGGGCATATGAACGACCATTTTTGGCCGCGTGACTCCTCCGTCCGGCCCGCGAAACCCGATTTCGAGACGCTGATTTGCCGTCCGCGCCGCGAAATCAAATTCCCTCTCCCGCAAGCGGGAGAGGGAGAGGCCCGTCGCGCGCAGCGCGATGGGAGGGTGAGGGACCACGAACGAGGCGCCTCGTCCTTAGGCCCTCACCCGCCGGGCGCTGCGCGCCCGTCGACCTCTCCCGCTTGCGGGAGCGGTGAAGACGCCGCTAGATGCGAGACAACACAAAGAGCCTTTTCGGGAGTACGCCCAGTGGACAGCACCGTCACCGTAGAGTCGCCCGAGCGGGTGCCGTTCAAGCCGATCGATTTCCTGCCGCGCGACGTGGCGCTGGAGCGCCGCGCCGACGGCACCATGGTGCTGCGCTCGCGCCACACGTTGCCGCCCTACGAGCGTCATATCCCGGCGCTGCTGGAGAAGTGGGCCCGGCAGGCGCCCGACCGCATCTGGCTGGCGCAGCGCCGCGGACCGCAGCGTCAGTGGCTGACCTTGAGCTACGCCGCCGCCAAGGCCCAGGTCGATGCCATCACCCAGGCGCTGCTGGATCGTGGCTTCGGGCCGGACCGTCCGGTCATGATCCTGTCCGGCAACTCCATCGAGTTCGCGCTGCTGACCATGGCGGCCATGCAGGCGCGCGCCCCCGTGGCGCCGGTATCGCCGGTCTACGCGCTGATGAGTGAGGACCACGCCAAGCTGAAATACGTCTTCGACCTGATCCGGCCGGGCCTGGTGCTGGTGCAGAACGGCGCGATGTTCGCCAAGGCGCTGCGCGCGCTCGACCTCGATGGCGTGACCCTGGTGCATGTCGAGGCGCCACCGCCCGATATGCCGTCGGTGGCGTTCGCCGATCTGGTGGCGACGGTGCCGACCGAGGCGGTGGCACGCTCGGTGGCGCGGATCGACGGCAAGACCGTGGGCAAGTTCCTGTTCACCTCGGGCTCGACCGGCATGCCCAAGGCGGTGATCAACACCCAGGAGATGATGTGCGCCAACGTCGCCATGGGCCAGATGTCGCGGCGGCGCAAGGCGGGCGAGCCGGCCGGCGTCATGCTCGACTGGCTGCCGTGGAACCACACCATGGGCGGCAATGCCTCGCTGCATGCCAGCCTGGCCGACGGCGGCACCACCTACATCGACGACGGAAGGCCGCTGCCGGGGATGTTCGACGAGACCCTGCGCAACCTGCGCGAAATCTCGCCGACCTACTTCGCCAACGTGCCGTCCGGCTATGCCATGCTGACGACGGCGCTCGAGAAGGACGAGGCGCTGGCGCGCAGCTTCTTCCGCAACCTCGGCCTGCTGGCCTACGGCGGCGCCACCTTGCCCGACGACCTCTACAGCCGCATGCAGGCGCTGGCGGTACGCTACACCGGTTACCGGATTCCCTTCGTCACCGGCTGGGGCAGCACCGAGACGGCGCCGACCGCGACGTCCGTGCATTGGGCCAGCGAGCGGGTCGGCCTGATCGGCCTGCCGTATGCCGGCGTCGAGCTCAAGATGGTGCCGACCGGCGAGGAAGGGCGCTACGAGCTGCGCCTGCGGAGCGTCATCGTCACACCCGGTTACCACAAGCAACCCGAGCTCACGGCGCAGATGTTCGACGAAGAGGGCTTCTACAAGATCGGCGATGCCGGCCGCTTCGTCGATGCCAACGATCCGGCGCAGGGGTTGGTGTTTGACGGCCGCGTGGTCGAGGACTTCAAGCTGACCAGCGGCACCTTCGTGCTGGTCGGCACCTTGCGCGCCGCCGCCGTCGCGGCCGCCTCGCCGGTGCTGCAGGACGCGCTAGTGGCCGGCCAGGACCGGCCCTATGTCGGGCTGCTGGGCTTTCCCAACATTGCCGCCTGCCGCCAGCTGGCCGGCGACACCGCCGGTACGCTGAGTCTTGCCGAGCTGCTGGGACACAAGGCCGTGGTCGAGCGTTTACGTGCGGGGCTGGCGGCCATGAACGCGCGCACGCGGGGCTCGTCGATGCGGGTCGCGCGGGTGCTGCTGATGACAGAGCCGCCGTCTGTCGACGGCAATGAGCTGACGGACAAGGGTTATATCAACCAGCGCGCGGCGCTGACGCGTCGTGCCGCCCTGGTCGAACGGCTCTACGCCGAACCGCCGGCGGCTGACGTTGTGACAATTGACTAGAGTTGGCCGCGTCCTCTGCGGCGCGCGGGCGGAACAGACTCTAAGTCACGGCCAAGTAGCGTCAGCGTCACGCCATCTATTCGGCGTTATTCAAGCGACACCATTGCGGGATTTTTAGGAATTACTGTGTGTCTGACGCTCAATGAACGCTCGTTACGTCTGATCTCTTCACTTTGGACCGTTTCGCGGATGAACGTCTAACTCCTCTGCGTAGGTTAGAGCGTCAGGCGTCGCGGAATATGGTGTAAGTGTCGAGGCATGCCATCCGGCTTGCTTCAGGCGTTTTGTCCCCGACGTACGGGGCTGTTGCCCGGGTTCAGCGCGAGTGAGCACGCAAAGCCTTCGTCGTCCGTCGGCCAAGTCATCGGGAGCATCGACCGGTGCGGTGGGGCCTTATCTGACAGACGGCAATCTCCGCGTGGCGTTGGAATACGCCGCCATCGGATTCGTGATGCTCGACCGCGAGGGGCGCATCAGCGATGCCAATGCGGCGTTCGAGCGCCTGGTCGGCTACGGCGCCGATGAGCTGCGCGGCTGCGATGAGACCGCGATCACGTACCCCCAGGATCGCGCGCAGGCCCCGCCGCTGCTGGAACGGCTGGGGGAGTCGGACGGCGCGGGCATCACGGTCACCAAACGGTACCTGCGCAAGGACGGCACCGTGGCCTGGGTGCGCAACACGGTAACGGCGGTCCGCGATGACGATGGCCGGCTGCAGGCTTGCGCCGTGGTCGTGCACGACCTGACGCACCAGCATGACACCGAGCGGGCGCTGCGCGACGCCGAGGCGAGGTTCCGGGATTTCGTCGAGGCGGCGTGCAGCCTGTGGGTCGAGACCGACGCCGACCTGCGCATCACCCAGGCCGCGCTGGCCACGGTCGCCCGGTCGGTGCGCCGGCTCGACGAGATGGTGGGCCATCCGCTGTGGCAGGCCGCGGGTGTTGCCGATCCCAACCTCGATCCGACCTGGCGCGACGTACTCACCTTGCTGCAGGCGCGCCAGCCGTTTCGCGACATCCGTTACACGATGGTCGACGGACAGGGGCGCACGCACTATCGCCGCGCCAGCGGCGTGCCGGTGTTCGACGATGAAGGGCGCTTCACGGGCTATCGCTGCGTGGCCAGCGACGAGACCGCCGAGATTGAGGCGCGGGCGCAGGCCAATGCCACCGAAGGCCTGCTGACGATGGCCATCGAGGGCATGTCGGACGGCTTTGCCGTGTTCGACGCCCGGGACCGCTTGGTCCTGATGAACCGACGCTACCGCGAATCGCTGCCGCCGGACACCGACTGGGTGCAGCCGGGCCAGACGTTCGAGGAGATCCTGCGCACCGGCGTCGCCAGCGGCCACTACATCGAGGCGATTGGCAACGAGGAGAGCTTCATCGCCGAACGCCTGCGCGAGCACCGCGAGGGCCGGGGCGCGCGGCTGGTGCGCGCCATCGGCAATCGCTGGTGCCGGGCGCGCGATCACCGCATGCCGGACGGCAGCACAGTGATCATCCGCACCGACGTCACCGACCTGATCGAGCGCGAGCTTGCCCTGCAGGATCGCGAGGAACGCCTGCGCGCGATCGCCGGCAACTTGCCCGGTTTCATCTTCCGCCAGGTCGTGACCGCCGACGGCCGGTTCGGCAATGCCTACTTCAGCGATCGGCTGAAGGAGATGATCGGTGTGCCGGCCGAGGAGATCAGCAGCGGCCATGGCACGCTGCTGGACCATGTCCATGCCGACGACCGCGACCGGCTGGTCCGCTCGCTGGTCGCGGCCAACGCTGAGCCGGGGCCGGCGCTGATCGAGGTGCGGCTGATCACGCGCCCCAGCGGCGAGGTCCGCTGGCTGCGTCTGCATACGACGGCCAAGAAGTTGCCGGATGACGCTTTGCAGTGGGACGGCATCGGTATCGACGTCACCGACCGCAAGGCGGCCGAGGACCGCCTGCACCAGGCGCAGAAGACGGAGGCGATCGGCCAGCTCACCGGCGGCGTGGCGCACGATTTCAACAACCTGCTGACCGTCATCATGGGCTGTGCCGAGCTCCTGAACGAGGAACTGGCGGAAGCCGACAACGCCAACAAGGAACTGGTGCGCAGCATCCTCATGGCCAGCAACCGCGGCTCGGCGCTGACCCACCAGCTGCTGGCGTTCGCTCGCAAGCAGCCGTTGCAGCCGCGCGCCGTCGACGTCAATCACCTGATCGAGGAGTTGCGGCCGCTGCTGGCGGGTCCCCTGGGCGAGGATATCGAGCTGCGCTTCGACCTGCGCGCCGATCCGACGATCACCCACATCGACGCGCACCAGCTGCAGAACGCGATCCTCAACCTCGCGGTCAACGCCCGCGATGCCATGCCGGGCGGCGGCCGGCTGCGCATCGAGACCGGCAACACCCGGCTCGACAAGCGCCAGGCGGCCGACATCGGCGACGTCAAGCCGGGCCGCTACATCATGATCCGGGTTGTCGATACCGGCGGCGGCATGGTGGCGGAGATCGCCTCGCGCGCCATCGAGCCCTTCTTCACGACCAAGCCGGTGGGCAAGGGCACGGGGCTGGGGCTCAGCATGGTGTTTGGTTTCGTCAAGCAGTCCGGCGGCCATATGACCATCGACAGTGTGCCGGGCGAAGGCACCACGGTGCGGCTGCTGTTGCCGCAAGCCGGCGGCGGCGATGCCAGTGACAGCGACCAGGCGGCGGTCGCCGATCGACCGCGCGGCTCGGAGACCATTCTGCTGGTCGAGGATGACCCGGCCGTGCGCGACACCGTCGGCACGTTGCTGCGCAACCTCGGCTACCACGTCATCGAAGCCGCCAGCGGCCGCGCGGCGCTGGAGATCATCGCCAGCCCGCAGCCCATCGATCTGCTGTTCACCGACGTGGTGATGCCGGGCGGCATTGATGGCTTCCAGCTCGTCGACGAGGGCCGCCGCCTGCGGCCGGGCCTGAAGGTGTTGTGCGCCTCGGGTTATGCCGAGAGCGCCATGGAACGCTACGGCCGGCCGCCCGACATCGAGCTGCTGCAGAAGCCCTTCCGCAGCCGCGAGCTCGCCCGGCGGATCCGCCGCGCGCTCGGCCATCCCCCCGCGCAGGGATATTGACCCTGGGAGCGCGGGCGGGACGCCCGCGCTCCCAGGTGGGTTGGAGAGCCACCGCCAGCGGCCTACACTGCGCCCAACCTGCAACCATCCGTGCGAGTCCGTTGTGCATCCCACTGATTCCCATCGCCTGCATGCCCACCTCATCGGCCGCCAGGGCTCGCGCGGGCTCCTGAACACGCCGGCCCTGGTGCTCGACCTCGAGATGCTCGAGCGCAACATCGCCGCCATGGCAGCGTTCGCCCGCGACGGCCGGATATCGCTGCGTCCGCATTCCAAGACCCACAAGAGCCCGGAGATCGCGCGGCGCCAGATCGCCGCCGGGGCGTTGGGCAATTGCTGCGCCAAGCTCGGCGAAGCCGAGGCCATGGTCGATGCCGGCATCGGCGGTCTGCTGATCACGTCGCCCGTCGTCTCGGCGCCGGGCATCGAGCGCCTGGTGGCGCTGGCGGCACGCAGCCCGGACCTCATGGTGACGGCCGATCATCCCGACAACGTCGCCGCCCTGGCGCGCGCGGCGGCCGATACCGGCGTGGTGCTGTC
>DATEIF010000582.1:0-7704 GCA_035279205.1 Vineibacter sp. | reverse complement strand
ATCGATGACAGTGCCGGCCGCGGCCGTCGGCAGGTCGCCCAGGGCCGCGAACTTGCCGTCTCGCACACCGATATCGACGGGCACCAGTCCGGCGGTCGTCCAGGCCTGCCCGCCGCGCACAATAAGGTCGTAGGTCTCAGCCATCCGCATCTCCCCTGCCCCGGCCTTGTAGCGCGTGCACCGGACTGGTGACCACCCCTTGCGGGAGGTGCCACCTTTCCCCACTTCGAGATATAGTGGCCGCGATCAAGGCACGAACAACCATGAGCGAGTTGAGGTTTTCCACTGTCGTCCACCGGGGTGCGCTGCGCGTTGCCGGCGAGGACCGGGTCAGCTTCCTGCAGGGTCTGATTTCCAACGACGTCACCCGGGTCTCACCCACACAGGCGATCTATGCCGCCCTGCTGACACCCCAGGGGCGTTTCCAGTGGGACATGTTCGTCGCCGGTACAGGCGATGCACTGCTGCTGGACGTCGAACGCGACCGCGCCGCCGACCTGGCCAAGAAGCTCGGCATCTACAAGCTGCGTTCCAAAGTCGTTCTGCAGAACCCGGGCGACGGGATGGAGATCGTCGTCGCCTATGGACCCGGCGCCGCCGCGGCGCTGGGCCTGCCGGCCACCGCTGGCGCTGCCAAGGCTATCGACGACGCCATCGTCTATGTCGATCCCCGCCTGCCGGCGCTGGGCGTACGGGTGATGGCGCCGGACGGCCATGCCGCGGCGCTGCTGGCGGCCCAAGGCTTCACGCCGGCACCATTCGACGAGTATGAGGCGCTGCGCCTGTCGCTGGGTGTCCCCGACGGCAGCCGTGACCTGCCGGTGGACAAGGCCCTGCTGTTGGAGAACGGCTTCGACGAACTCAACGGTGTGGACTGGAACAAGGGCTGCTACATGGGTCAGGAGCTGACCGCGCGCACCAAGTACCGCGCGCTGGTCAAGAAGCGATTGCTGCCGGTCGCCGTCGAGGGACCGCTGCCCGCCGCCGGCACGACGGTGACCTTGGACGACCAGGAAGCCGGCGAGATGCGCTCGGGCGTGGCCGGGCAAGCGCTCGCGCTATTGCGGCTGGAGGCGGTCGACAAGGTCGTCGCCGGCGGTGGCACGCTGAAAGCCGGTGACACGCGCCTGAAGCCGCTCTTCCCCGAGTGGCTGAAGCGGCCGGAGCCGGCAGCGTAGATCTACCGGCGAAAGATGTGGATGGCGCGCAGGGCGAAGAGAAAGAGCAGGCCCAGCGCCGGCCACTGGAACCAGAGCCGGGCGCTGTTGGACAGCAGATTGATGCCCACCAGCAACGCGATGATCGCACCGGTGCGTGCCGCATCGATATAGAGACGGCGCCACGGGTCGTCGCGGTGGGGCGCGGGGCGGTCGCTGCCCGGCTCCGCCGGCTCGTGGCGCTCGACAGGCGGCGCCGCACCGCCCTGCAACAACACGCGGTAGGTTGGCACCTGGGCCGCGATGTTCTTCACCGACTGCGGACCCAGGTAGTCGAAGCCCAGCGACAGCTTGTCCTTGACCTGGTCGAACACGGTACCCGAGATCAGGATGCCGCCGGGGTCGGCCATGCCCTGCAGGCGCGCCGCCACGTTCACCCCGTCGCCGTAGAGGTCGCCGCCCTCGACCAGCACGTCGCCCAAATTGATGCCGATGCGAAACCGCATCTGCCGTTCGTCCGGCAGGCCGGCGTTGCGCTCGGCCAGCTCGCGCTGGATCTGCACGGCACATTCCACGGCCTGCACGACGCTGGCGAACTCGGCCAGCAGGCTGTCGCCGGCCGTGCTGACCAGTCGGCCGCGATTGTCGGCGATCAGCTTGGTCATGGCCTCGCGATAGGCCTTCAGCACGGCAAACGTGCCCGCCTCATCCGCGCTCATCATCCGGCTGTAGCCGGCGACGTCGGCGGATAAGATGGTGGTCAGCTTGCGTTCGAGCGACGCGGCCATGAAGTACACTTGGTGAGCGTTTCCGGGGCGCGACTCAAGCGCTTTTTTTGCCTGGAGGGTTTAAAGAAATGACTTGGTCCATCGTCGCGCACGACGCTGCCACGGGCGCCTTCGGCATCTGTGTCGCCACCCGGGCGTTTGCCGTCGGCGCGCGCGTGCCGCATATCGCAAGCGGCGTCGGGGCGATCGCCACCCAGGCCAACACCAATGCACTCTACGGCACGCGCGGCCTGCGCCTGCTGCGTGCCGGTGTGCCGGCACCCGATGCCGTGCGCCTGCTGACGGAGGCCGACGCCGGACGCGACCACCGTCAGCTTCATATGCGGGACGCCCAGGGCCGCAGCGCCGCCCACACCGGCGCGCAGTGCGTGCCGTGGTGCGGCCACCTGATCGGCGAGGGCTTCTCCGTGGCCGGCAACATGCTGGCAGGGCCGCAGGTGATCGCGGAAACGGCCAAGGCCTTCGCGGCCAACGCGTCGCTGCCCTTCCCGCGCCGGCTGATCACCGCGCTGCGCGCCGGCGAAGCAGTCGGCGGCGACAAGCGCGGCAAGCAGTCGGCGGCACTGAAGATCTACTCTACCGAGGAATATCCCGACCTTGATTTCCGCGTCGACGATCACGCCGAGCCGCTGGCCGAGCTGGCACGGCTGGAGCAGGTCAGCCGCGAGCGCTTCGCCTACGCGCGCTTGTTCAGTCCGCGTCACGACGATCCGGTTGGCCTGACGGACTTCGAGGAGATCACGCGTCGCGTTGACGCGCTGAAGGCGGCCGACACGATGTCATGAAACTGCGATATCCTGGAGCTATGCACTCTACGAAAAGTTGCCTCACGTCACGTGAGCCACATTTGTGCTGGTGCCGCGCTATAGTGGTGGATAGCATAAGAAAGAGCGTGGCATTTCGCAGATTAGAGCATCAAGGAATTTTCAGAGTCAGTTATTCAGATCGAGATCTTTCGACGCGGACAACGTAATCGACTCGCGTAATTGGCGAGCATCCCGTCCGTACAGCCACGACAATTCTGCCGTCTGCGCGGCCTCTTGCTCGAGGTCGGGCGTACGGCTGATCATGACGGAGGCACTGATGTCGCAGCCGAGCACGGCGATTGAGCAGAAATTCTCGCGTGTCGTTGGACTAGGTATCGATTGCCGTGTCCGCTATCAGATTTCACGCAGCCTGTATCATCGCCAGCCACCAGAGAAGCGCACGGAGGCGTTCGAGAAGGCCCTCTATGCCACGGCGCGCGCGACCACGCCGCATGGGACCTTCTTCTTCGACTGGCTGGTGTCTCCGGCCAAAGCCGTTGCGCGCTGCCTCAACGACGACTTCAAGAGTGTGTTCCAGCGCCAGAATCTGGCGATCAACGCCGCCGGCTCGGCATTCGACAAGGAATACGGCATCGTGTTCCAGCACGCCTTCTCGCGTGTCGAGGGCAAGGTGACGGACGCCGTCATCGAGAAGGAATACGAGGCGCAGAAGGTGAAGTTTGATTATCTCGCCGACAAGACGCTGGCGAACTTCTCGGAAGCCGAGCCAACGCTCTACGTGATCGCCGGCGCTGCCGCGTCCGATCTCGGCGCCGTACGCGAGGCGATCGACAACAAGCAGCCGGCCCACCCTTACCACGTGCTGGCCGTCAGGGGCGACCAGACGACCCGCGGCTTCGTGGAGGTGACGGACACGCACTCCGTCTATGTCATGACGCAGCAGGTCAACAAGCCCGCCACGCACCGCTGGCAAGGTGACGATGGCGAGTGGTCGGCGCTGCTCGACCCGATCGCGATCTCGCCCCGCGAGTGACGCGCGCTCACATGTTCTTCAGGATGCGCTCGTAGACGGCCTTGATGGCGGCCATGTCGCCGGGCTTGGGATGCCAGTTGACATGCAGTCCGTCATCCTTCCAGCGCGGCAGGATGTGGACGTGAAAGTGCGGCACGCTCTGTGCCGCGCCGGGGCCGTTGGCCTGGATCAGGTTGATGCCGTCGGGTGAGAGCGTCTTGTTCACCGCCGTCGCCACGCGCTTGGCCGTCGCCGCCACCGCGCCGATCGCGTCGGCCGGGATGTCATGCACCGTGGGCCAGTGCCCTTTGGCAACGGCGAGCGCATGGCCCTCGTTGGCCGGGTTGATGTCCATGAAGGCGATCGACCCAGCATCATCGTGCAGCTTGAAGCACGGGATGGTGCCGGCAACGATCTTGCAGAAGATGCACGTGTCGTCGGTGGGATGCGGTGGCATGGTGGGCTCCTCTTCGTAGGCTAACGCGCGGCCAGGCGCACCGCCAGCCGGGCGATGCGAGCGAATGGCGAGCTGCCCGGCGTCAGCGCCAGATCGCCGGCGCGCCGCAGGCCCTCGCGGCCGAAGCGCTCGCGGATCGCTTCCTCGACCCACAGCTGGGCCTGCGCATGCCGCGAGCGTGCCAGCCGATCGCCGTCGGCCAGGTGCGTGGCATGGGCGGCGAGCGCCTCGCTGAGCGCGGCAATGCCGGCGCGCTGCTGCGAGGACACCGCCAGCACGCGCGGCGACCAGCCATCGCCGCCGCCCTCGCCCAGGCTCAACGCACCGGCGACATCGGCACGGGCGCGCTCGGCCAAGGTCCCGAGATCGGCCTTGGTGACGGCGACGATGTGGGGGATCTCGACGATGCCGGCCTTCATGAACTGCAGCGAGTCGCCCGAGCCGGGCTGCACGCAGAACAGCACGGTGTCGGCCACGCCTGCGACGTCGGTCTCTGACTGGCCGACCCCGACCGTCTCGATCACGACCAGGTCGTAGAGCGCGCGCATGATCACCATGGCGCCCAGGGTCAGCTCGGCCAGCCCGCCGAGCCGATCGCGCGCCGCCATCGAGCGCACGAAGATGCCCTCGTCGGCTGGGTCAGTGACCAGGCGTGCCCGGTCACCCAGCAGCGCGCCGCCTGTGCGCCGCGACGAGGGATCGATGGCGATGACGCCGACGCTGCGCCCCGCCGACCGCCATTCCTGGATCAGGGCCGACAGCAGCGTCGACTTGCCGACACCGGGCGGACCGGTGATGCCGACGACATGGGCACACGGGTTAGCGTAGGCCCCATCGAGCAGCCGGCGCACGTCATCCGCGTCCGGATTGCGCTCCAGCCGCGCCAAGGCCGCGGCCAGCGCCGCCTTGCCGCCGGCCCGCAACGTGGGAAGCATGTCGTGTTGTTCCGTGCGCACGGGGCCAATTAAGCACAGCGGCACGGAGATCGCACGTCATCCCGAGTATCACTCGCGGGAGATCCCTCGCTGTGCTCGGGATGACAGTCTCGCTTAGTTCAAACCGTACAGCCGCTGCACGTTCTCCTTGGTGATCTTGCGGCGCACGGCAGGGGAGAAGTTGGCGAGGTTCTCGTCGAGGATCTTGCGCGACTCCGGCCACAGGCAGTCGGGGTGCGGGTAGTCGGCACCCCAGATGATGGTGTCCTCGCCGATCAGCGGCACGATCGGCTCGAGATACTGGTCCTGCTGGTAGGTCACGAACCCCTGGCGGCGGAAGTAGTCGCTGGGCTTCATCTTCAGGCCCAGGCTCTTGGCGCGATCCTCGTACTCGGTGTCGAGCCGGTCGAACACATAGGGCAGCCAGGTCACCCCCGACTCGCCCAGCACGAACTTGAAATCGGGGAAGCGCTCGCAGGCGCCCGAGGCCAGGACCGAGACCAGCACCTCCATGGTGTCGAGCTGGAACAGCGCCGAGCGCACCAGCCGGTACTCGGTGAAGTACTCCTTCTCCATCTGCGGGTTGTCCGGCGCGCGCAGTGCCTTGAAGCCGGTCGAGTGGAACGAGATCGGGAAACGGCACTCGGCGGCGGCCTGCCACAGTGCATCCCAGTCGCGGTGCCATAGCGGCGGCGTCATGCGCTTGAAGGCAAGATCGCCGCCCTTGAGGCCGAGCTTGGCGCAGCGGCGTACCTCGGCGGCGGCCGCCTTGGGATCGTGGTTGGGGATGATCGCGAGCGGGAAGACGCGGTTGGGATCGGCACGCCTGGCGAAGTCGGCGACCCAGTCGTTGTAGATGCCATCGCACCAGCTGCGCAGGTTGGGATCGTTGATCATCTCGTTGATCATCAGGCAGCCGTAGACGATCTCGGCGTCGAGGCCGTCACGGTCGAGATCGGCGATGCGCAGCTCGGGTGTCGTCGGCCGCGGCCGCGCGCCGCGGCGATAGTCCCACTCGAAGCCGTGGGCGCGCATCTCGTCGACGTGCTTGAACGAGCCCTGCTGGTACTTCAGGAAGCCCGGCCCGACGCCGTTCCACATGCCCTTGTCCTGGGCCTCGACGAACCAGTGCAGGCCGTCGTCGAGCTCTTCGGTGCGCGGTGCCAGCAGCTTCCACTTGCCGGGCGCTGCCTGCGACCACAGGTCCGGCGGGCAGTAGGTGAGATCGATGTGGTTGTCACCGGAGATCAAGTGATAGGCCATCGCGCGTTCCTTCCTCCCGTTCCCTGGGAAGAAGGCTAGGACCACCGCGAGGTCACGGCAACGCGTGGCGCGAGTGCCACGCATTCGAGAATGGAATGGCTACTCCCTCCCCCACGCAGTGGGGGAGGTGGCCGAAGGCCGGAGGGGGACCCGACGGAGTCTCAGTTACCAAGACCGCGTCGGATCCCCTCCGCCCCTTCGGGGCACCTCCCCACTTTGTGGGGAGGAATTTCTAGTCCATCTTCAGGGCCACGCCGAGCGCGGCTTGCGCGGCGGCGAGGCGGGCGATGGGGACGCGGAAGGGCGAGCAGCTCACGTAGTCGAGGCCAACCTGGTGGCAGAAGAACACCGAGGCCGGATCGCCGCCGTGCTCGCCGCAGATACCGAGCTTCAGGTCGTTGCGCGTGCGCCGGCCGCGATCGTGCGCGATCTTGATCAGCTCGCCCACGCCTTCGACGTCGAGCGTCGCGAACGGGTCGTGCTCGAAGATGCCGCGGCGCTGGTAGCGCTCGAGGAACGAGGCCGAGTCGTCACGCGACAGGCCGAACGTGGTCTGCGTCAGATCGTTGGTGCCGAAGCTGAAGAACTCGGCGCTCTCGGCGATCTCGCCGGCGCGCAGCGCCGCGCGCGGCAGCTCGATCATGGTGCCGACCTTGTAGTCGAGCGTCACGCCGTTGAGCTTGCCGACCTCGTTGGCGACCTGGTCGACCACCTCTTTCATCAGGTCGAGCTCTTTCTTGGTCGCCACCAGCGGGATCATGATCTCGGCATCGACGGTCTTGCCGTGCTTCTTGTGCACTTCGACCGCGGCCTCGAAGATGGCGCGTGCCTGCATCTCGTAGATCTCGGGATACGAGATACCCAGCCGCACGCCGCGATGGCCCAGAATGGGGTTGAACTCGTGCAGCTTGGCGGCGCGCGCCTCGATCTCCTTCTCGGCGACGCCCAGCTCCTTGGCGACCTGCGCCATCTCGGCGTCGGTCTTGGGCAGGAACTCGTGCAGCGGCGGATCGAGCAGGCGGATCGTCACCGGCAGGCCGGCCATGATCTCGAACAGCTCGACGAAGTCCTGGCGCTGCATCGGCTCGATGCGGGCCAGTGCCGCGCGGCGGCCCTTCTCGTCGTCGCTGAGGATCATCTGGCGCACCGCCACGATGCGGTCGCCCTCGAAGAACATGTGCTCGGTGCGGCAGAGACCGATGCCCTCGGCGCCGAACTTGCGCGCCGTGGCGGCATCGGCCGGTGTCTCGGCATTGGTGCGCACCTTCAACGTGCGCACGCCGTCGGCCCAGTCCATCAGCTCGGCGAAATCGCCCGAGAGCTCG
>DATEIF010000581.1:0-3048 GCA_035279205.1 Vineibacter sp. | reverse complement strand
CAGGACGGACGGCGGCGCCGGGCGGCGGGCAGCTGCCCCCAGTCCGCGGCTTGTCGCCCGGCGTTCCTTCAGGCAATTCAAGCGAGCGCAACGAAGAGTGCGCTGGCCGCGATCAGGGTGAGAACGACCAGCAGCGGCAGGCACGCCAGCCAGCGCGTGCCCAGCGGCAACGTATCCCAGTGACGGAAGGCGAGCACGAAGGCCCAGATCGCGGCGCCAAGGCCGGACAGCCAGAAGACCAACGCCAAGATGCTGCCGGCCTGGCCGTCAGCGCCGGCACTCAGGCTGGCGCTGACGATCGCGACCGGAACCGCGGCAACGAACAGAGCGACCGACCAGACCGCGACATTGCGGACCTGGCGGGTGCGGGCGTTGGCGCTGCCGCGGTACGCGCCGCCCGAAGGCGGCGCGCCGCTGTCAGCCACCGAACTTGCCGGCCGCCCGCAATTCGTCGAGGCCGGCGTCGAGCGCGCCGCGCAGACGGTTGAACAGCTCGTCGATCTCGCCCGGCTGGATGATCAGCGGCGGGCAGATGGCGATGCGGTCGCCCATGTTGCGCACGATCAGGCCGCGGTCCTGCGCCTGCTTGGACACGATCGTGCCGGCGCTGCCCACCGGCTCGATGATGGCCTTGGTCTTCTTGTTGCCGACCAGCTCGACGGCGCCGACCATGCCGACGCCCATGGCCTCGCCGACCAGCGGATGGTCGGCCAGGGCCTTGAGGTGGCGCTGGAACGGCTCGGACATGCGCCGTGCATGGCCGAACAGGTCCATCTCGTCGTAGATCTTCTGCGCTTCCAGCGCCACCGCGGCGGCGACCGGGTGGCCGGAGTAGGTGAAGCCGTGACCGAAGGTGCCGATCTTGTCGCTCTCGGTCATCAGCGCCTGGTAGACGCGATCGTTCACCATCACCGCCGAGATCGGCAGGAACGAGGCCGACAGCGCCTTGGCGCAGCTCAGGATGTCCGGCTCCAGGCCCAGCGTCTGGCAACCCCAGACATTGCCGGTGCGGCCGAACCCGCAGATCACCTCGTCGGCGACGAACAGCACGTCGTACTTCTTCAGCACCGCCTGGATCTTGGCGTAGTAGGTGCGCGGCGGCACGATGACGCCGCCGGCGCCCATCACCGGCTCGCAGATCATCGCCGCGACGGTGTCGGGGCCCTCCTTGAGGATGAGCTGCTCGAGCTCATCGGCGCAACGCGTCGCGAACTGCTCCTCGGTCTCGCCGTCGGTGGCGAAGCGATAGTGGTGCGGGCAGCTCGTGTGCAGGATGCCGGCGATCGGCAGGTCGAACGAGCGGTGGTTGTAGGGCAGGCCGGTCAGGCTGGCCGAGGCCACCGTGACGCCGTGGTAGCCCTTGATGCGGCTGATGATCTTCTTCTTGGCCGGCCGGCCCAGCGCGTTGTTCATGTACCACACCATCTTGACGACGGTGTCGTTGGCCTCGGAGCCGGAGTTGGCGAAGAACACCTTCGACATCGGCACCGGCGCCATCTGCAGCAGCTTTTCGGCCAGGTTGATGGCCGGCTCGTGGCTGCGATGGTTGAAGGAGTGGTAGAACGGCAGCTGCTTCATCTGCTCGTAGGCGACGCGCGCCAGCCGCTCGTTGTCGAAGCCCAGGGCGGCCGACCACAGGCCGGCCAGGCCCTCGATGTACTCCTTGCCGTCGTCGTCGGTCACATACACGCCCTTGCCGCGCACGATCGTCAGCGGGCCTTCGGCCTCGTGCTTCTTCATGTTCGTGTACGGATGCAGGTGATAGGCGACGTCGCGCGCCGCATTGGAGTTGCCGCGCAGCGAGCGGGTGATCTGATTCATGGCGCCTGGTCCTTTCTAACGAGGGCGTGCCACACGCATTTGGAATGACGAAACAATGCTACCGTCGCGCGCTTCATCCTGTCCACCAACGCCCGTTCATGTGTGATCCGCGTCCGCATCGGGTGGTCGGTGCCGGAGTGGCGATGGCCGGCGAAACAAGAACGGGTGGAAAAGCCGTCCGGCGCGGTGTGCTGCGCCTGCACACCGATAAGAATGGTCGTTCACTAACGGTACGTGGCGTTTCCAACGTGATTCCAACAGCTTGCATGCGACCACCGGCGCCGCAGATGCGAGCGTCAATCATTGACGTTTACGCTTGCGCAGTGTTCTTATGATCAAAATGCGTGTCGACGCAGGGAGTCTTCGACGCGGGGGTCTTCGTTGGGAGGAGATGAGGGATGAAGGTTGATATTCGTCGCTGGGCGCTGGCCGGTGCGACGGCGCTGGCGCTGAGCCTGGGCACGGCTGCAGCCGTTGATGCCAAGACGTTCAAGTGGGCCAATGCGGGCGACGTCAGCTCGATGGACCCGTACTATCGCAACGAAACCTTTCTGCTGGCCTTTCTGGAAAACATCTACGAGCCCCTGGTCCGGCGCGACCAGAAGCTGGGCCTCGAGCCCGGACTGGCGGTGAAGTGGGGCCAGACGGCGCCCACGACATGGTTCTTCGACCTGCGGTCGGGCGTGAAGTTCCATGACGGCACGCCGTTCAGCGCCGATGACGTGGTCTTCTCGCTGAACCGCGCCAGCACCGGCGGCTCCAACATGAAGGGCTACTTCACGTCGGTGAAGGCGGTGCGCAAGGTCAGCGACATGCGTGTCGAGATCGACACCAACGTGCCCGATCCGCTGCTTGCCACCAAGCTGGCGGGCATTCTCATCATGTCCAAGGCCTGGGCGGAGAAGAACAACGCCACCGTGGCCGCCGACGCGACCAAGAACGAGGAGAACTTCGCCACCCGCAATGCCATGGGCACCGGGCCGTTCATCCTCAAGGACCGCCGGGCCGGCGAAAAGACGATCCTGGTCAATAATCCTGCCTGGTGGGACAAGCCGGAACACAATCTCACCGAGGTGATCTTCACGCCGGTGACCAATCCGGCGACGCGCGTGGCGGCGCTCAAGGCCGGCGACATCGACATGATGTACGAGGTGCCGCCGGCCGACACCGAGAGCCTGAAGAAGGAGGCCAACGTCGCCGTCCTCGAGGGCCCGGAGACCCGAGTGG
>DATEIF010000580.1:0-15205 GCA_035279205.1 Vineibacter sp. | reverse complement strand
CCGACGGGGCACCGGCCGAAGGCAGCGCCTCGCTGTGGAACATCCGCCTTTTGCGTCAAGGCATCACCAGCGCGGCGTCACACGCGCGTTTCGTTTCGCTGTTCTTCCATTCCGGTGGCACCGGAGCGCGACCAGGGCTCGACGGGTTGTCGGCGACGGCGTACCCCAGCGGCGTGCGATCCATCCCCGTCGAACTCGCCGAGCGCAACGCGCCGGTGCTCTACGTCCGCAAGGAGCTGCGCCGCGACTCGGGCGGTGCCGGCCGCTGGCGCGGCGGCCTAGGCCAGACCATCGAACTGCGTGCTGCCGATGGCGGCGACATGACCCTGGCCGCAATCTTCGAGCGCGTCGCCAACGCCCCGCGCGGCCGTCACGGCGGTGCGGATGGTGCATCGGGTCGAGTCTCGCTGAAAACGGCCGGACCACTCGCGGCCAAGGGCCTGCAGACGATCCCCAGTGGCGACACGCTGGTGGTGGAAAGCCCGGGTGGCGGCGGGCTCGGCAGTCCCTTCACGCGCCCGCCCGAAGCCGTCCGCGCCGACGTTACGGCCGGCTATTGCAGCACCGCGCAGGCGCGCATGGCGTATGGCGTCGCCTTGCGTGCAGATCTTTCCGTCGATGTGTCCGCGACGTCATTGCTGCGTCAGAGCGCACGCCACGCCAATCTTGCCGCCGACTAGAGCGGTTCTTCGCTTGATGGAATCGGTCGCTGCCGTCATCCTGAGCGCAGCGAAGGACCTTGCGGTGTTCGATCAAACTGTCATCCCGAGCGCAGCGAGGGATCTCCCGCGACAGGAGACTCCGTAACCAGGAGATGTCTCGCTGCGCTCGACATGACGGACTGACCACGCCATCGCAAGATCCTTCGCTTCGCTCAGGATGACGGCGGCGCCGACCCGACTCTCGGTTCCGTCAAACGATGAACCGCTCTCTAGGTTGGTGCCGAGCGCGGCCCCAGGAACCAGTCCAGGATCGCCGCGTTTTCGTCGCGCGGATAGGTGTGCGAGAGGTCGGCAATCTCGCGATAGACCACGGCGGCGCCGGCCTGCTGCAGGGCCTGGTGAGCGCCCTGTGCCATCTCCGGCGGGAACATCCAGTCGTGGGTGCCGTGCACGATATGAATCGGCAGGCCGCGTACGCGATCGGCATCGGCGAATGACATCAGCAACGGATGGAAACTGGCGGCGATCGGCGCCAGGTGCGTGAAGCGGTAGTCACCGCGCAGGCCCAGCACATACGTGAACGTGCCGCCGTCGCTCATGCCGGTCAGCAGTTGCCGGGTCGCGTCGATGGTCCATTGGCCAGCGACGTCCTCGACCATGCGATCGATGGCGGGGCCATCCACCTGCGGCTCCATCAGCGACCAGGTCGCGCCGGAGGCCGTCGGCGCGATGACGATGAAGCCGCGGGTGCGGGCCTCGCGCACCCAGCTCCACAGGAAAGCGCCGCCGTTGCCGCTGCCGCCATGCATCGCCACCACCAGCGGCCAGGCACGTGACGCGTCGTACCATTCCGGTACGTAGAGCGAAAAGGCGCCGCGCGTGCCGGGCTTGCCGCCGACATGCATCACCCCGACATGCTCGCGTGTCGGATCGGCCGCGGCCAGGCGGGCAGCCAGTGCCGCATCGTCACGCGCGGCCGGCTCAAGGAAGAACTGGCTGACCGGCCGCAGATGCGGCGCCATCGGGTAGATCGCCTCGGCGGCGCGGGCGTAGGCGCGCAACGCCCGATAGGCCGCGAACATCGGCTGCGGCGCCTCGCCGGCGGCGAGGAAAGCCGTGATACCCTCGCCTGCCGCTTCCGCCGCCCGCTCCAGGCAGTCGCGCGCCGGATGCAGGCGCCCGGGCCACGCGAACGCGCGCGAGGCCGACAAGGCCGCGGTCACATCGCTCTCGCGCCCAGCGATGGCTTTGATCAGCTGCGCCAGGGTCGCGGGTGCCAGATGACGGCCGGCGAACTCCAGCGCATGCAGGGCCCGCAAGGTCGCCGGCACCAGCGCCGCGATCGCGTCGACGGCCGGCTCGTTCTGCTCGCTCATGACCGACACCCGCAGGACAGTGCATCGGCCGCCATCAGAGCGCGCCAAGAACTGCACGGCAATGACGCTTTCACACCAGGGCGATGCGGCGCCGGCATGGCCGTAACGGCGAACATCAGTTGACGCCCGGACCAGGGGCGGAACAATGCAGTATCGACGATCAACCGCTCAGCGGAGAGAGATCATGGATTTCGGCATCGCCCTGCCCACGGCCGCGGATTCCTGGAAAGTGGTCCGGCGCGCGGAGGAACTCGGCTTCACCTATGCCTGGTTCTACGACACCCAGATGCTGAGCGCCGATTGCTTCGTCGCCATGGGCGCGGCGGCTGTGCAGACCCAGCGCATCCGGCTGGGCACCGGTGTCCTGGTGCCGTCGAACCGCATCGCCCCGGTCACCGCCAATGCGCTGGCCTCGCTCAACAAGCTGGCGCCCGGCCGCATCGATTTCGGCGTCGGCACCGGCTTCACGGCCAGGCGCGCCATGGGCTTCGGGGCGATGAAGATCAAGGCCATGGAGACCTACATCGCTCAGGTCTACGGCCTGCTGCGCGGCGATGTCGTCGACTTCGAGATGGAGGGCGAGCAGCGCAAGATCGCGTTCCTCAATCCGGAGCTGGATCTGTTCAACACGAAGGATCCCATTCCGCTGCATCTGTCCGCATTCGGTCCCCGCACCCGCGCGTTGACCGCCAAGCTGCGGGCGGGATGGATCGACTTCGTCGGCAATATCGCGACCGGCATCAAGGAGGTCGAGGCGATGGCTGAAGCCTGGCAGCAGGCCGGGCATGCGCGCAGCGACCTGCGTGCCACGGCCTTCGCCCTGGGCTGCGTGCTGCAGGACGGCGAGCCAGCAGACTCCGACCGCGCGATGGCGCAGGCAGGACCGCGCGCGGCGGTGATGCTGCATCGCGCCGCGGACGAGGCGCTGGCCGGCCTGGCGCCCGGCGTCAGCATGCCGACGCAACGGCGCGCCGAGCTCGACGGCTATATCGCCCTTGCGCGTACGTTCGAGCCCAAGGATGCCCCCTACCTGCGGAACCATCGCGGGCATCTGATGTTCGTCAAGCCCGAGGAAAGGGCGTACGTCACCGCCGATTTGATCCGGGCCACGTCTTTCACCGCCACGGAACCGGAGATCAAGCAGCGCATCGATGCCCTGCGCGGCGCCGGCTACACGCAGTTCACCATCCAGATCGTACCCGGCCAGGAGGAGGCACTCGCCGACTGGGCGCGCATTCGCCAGGCTTTTGCGTAGACTCGCGAGCATCTCCTCGCCCAGCGAGAGCGGGGAGAGGTGTGAACGGCTCAGGCGCCCTTGGCGTACTTGCCGGAAAGTTGCGGCGTGTGCGGGCCCTCGCCGCCTTTCTCCTTATGCTGAAGCCGGGTCGTACGCGCCCAGGTGCGCTTGAGCTCATCCCTGACGCCAATGCGCAAGGTGCCAATCTTCTCGATCGTGAGCTCGATCCTGTCGCCATCCATGAACGCATTCAGGCCGCGATGATTGGTGCCGGTGGCGATCAGATCGCCCGGCTCCAATGTGTGGATCGAACTCACCCACTCGATGCAGCGCGGTATCTGGTGCGCCATATCCGACGTATTGAACTTCTGCATCACCGCGCCGTTGTTGGTGAGCGTGATGTCGAGGTTCTGCGGATCGGCGATCTCGTCGGCCGTGACCAGGCAGGGACCGATCGGCGCGAAGGTATCGCGCGACTTCATCTGAAAGAACACATTGCCCGGCGGCGGCAGGCCGCGTGCCGATCCATCGATGAAACACGTGTAGCCGAAGATATGCTTCATGGCATCGGCCTGCGACACGCGCGTGGCCCGCTTGCCGATCACCAGCGCCAGCTCCGCCTCGCCCTCGAAGATCGTGGCCGGGGCATCGGGCAGCACCATCGTATCGCCATCGCCGATCACCGCCGTCGCCGCCTTGTGGAAGGCGTTGATCTGCGGCTTTTCCGGCAGCGTGCCGTCTTCCATGTAGTTCACCGCCATGCAGACGATGTTGCCCGGCTTCGGCACGGGCGGGCGCAGGCGCACGCCTTTCAGCGGAACACCCTGGTTCGCCTCCACAGCCTTCGCGATCTTGCCCTTGTAGTCGTCCCAGCGCGCGATCAGGCCGATGATCAGGTCACGCGCGTCGATATGCGGGATGTCCTTCACCACACCGGTGATATCGACAACGTTCTCGCCCTTGAGAACCCCCAGATGATAGTCGTCGAAATAGACCAGCCTCATTGCCGCCATCCTTGAGAAGATCGATCGTTGCGAGCCGCCGCATGCTACGCGCTTTTCGGTGGAGCGGTCATCCGTCCCAGACGTCTTGTGGCATGGGCAGCTTGGCGAAATCGACGTCGACCAACGGACGGTGATGCGCCACGCCCTCGCGCTCCAGCAGCATCATCCATTGCCGCACATGCTGACCTGAGTGCCAGGTCGTGCGCTCCATGAGTTCATGCAGGCTTTGCGGCCCGTAATAGGTGCCAAGCGTACGGGCAGCCGCCGTATCACCGGCTGCCCACCAGTCGCGGAAACGTCGGCGTACACCGGTTCCATAGGCTACGAGCGCATCGGTGTTCGCGTCGGCTGCCGGCTCTTCGCGGAAACTTGCTTGCTCCAGCGTGACACCGTCGCTGGCATCGAGGAAGGCACCGACCACGCGGAAGAGGTGGAAACCCAGCGCGCGATAGCTGCGCGGACGACCGGGCACATGAATGCCAAGGCGGTCGTTCGGCATCAACGGCAGCAACTCCAGCGCCGCCGTCATGAACTTGTCGAGCCGCGCGTACAGTTCCGATGTCGACAGCGCCGGGCCGCCCTTCTCGTTCAGGCCCAGGAACGCGATGATCTGCGGCAGGCTCTGGCCAAAGACGAATTTGTCGCCGCGCGACAGGACCGGAATCGAGCGCGCGCCTAGCCGCTCCAACTCGGCCATCGCGCCCGGGTCTTCCAGAACATTGACCGAAACGAATTCGATCTCACGGATCGATAGAAACTCTTTGAGCCTCAGACAGCTGGTTCAACCAGGCTGCCAGAAAACCTTCAGCGGCGGCATGCGCGCCTCCACGAGCTGTTCCCAGGCCTTCACCCGCACCTCGACACCCGGGCGCGATGCTGTCAAGCCTGCCGCCGCATGGCCGGGTTGCAGTCAGGCGCCGAACGTCACGGCGTGGCGGATCTGGAAGCCGCCCAGCAGCTCGGCACAGCGCTTGACGATCGCATCCTGCGACGGGCCGGCGCCGGCCGTGACGCGCACCTCGACCAGCGTCCCGTGGGTCGCATCGTTGCGGGCGGTCACGGTAGCGGCAACGCCCTCCGTGCGCAGCGGCGCCAGTGCGGCGTCGAAGGCGCGCTGTGCCGCCTCCAGGCGCAGCACCGGCTTGAAGATCTTGCCGACGCCGGTCAGCGGCATGACAGGAATCGGCACGACCTGCACCGGCACGGCGGCACGCTCCGGGATTTCCTTGCGGCAGAATTCGCGCAGGTCCTCGGCCGTTGCCTCGGCACCCGGCCGCAGCTGCACGAACACCATCGGCAACTCGCCGGCATAAGTGTCGGGCAGGCCGACAGCGGCCGCCGTCTCGACGGCGGGATGGCGGTTCAGCGCCTCCTCGATCACGACAGGATCGATATTGTGGCCACCCCGGATGATGAGGTCCTTCGAGCGACCCGTCAGCCAGACGTAACCATCAGCGTCCAGGCGGCCGAGATCGCCTGAGTCGAGCCAGCCGTCGGCCAGCATGGCGTTGCGGTCATGACGCGGATCGAGATAGCCCGGCGTCACCTGCGGGCCGCGCATCAGCACGTGGCCGATCTCGCCGACCGCGCAGTCGCGACGGATGACACCATCGGGCCCGACGTCGGCGATGCGAACCTCGGTATAGGGCAGGCGCAGGCCGACCGACCCGGTGCGGCGCTCGCCATAGTACGGGTTCATGGTCGAATAGCAGTGCACCTCGGTCATGCCGTAGCCTTCGACCACCGGCGCACCGATCTCGCGTTCGATGCGACGGATGAGCTCGACCGGCACGGTCGAGCCGCCGGTGACGAAGGTCTTGAGCGACGAGATGTCATGCCCGTCGCGCGGCACGTTCATGATCGCCGCCAGGCTGGTCGGCACGGCGCCACCGATCGTGACCCGGTTGCGTTCGACGATGCCCCAGTAGTCGCGCACGACGTTGGGATTGCGCGCGCCCAGCGGCGTGGGGATCACGACCGTCCAGCCATTGGCGATCGGCGATAGCGCGCCGAACAGCGAGCCGCCGACATGGAACTGCGGCAGCGGGTTCAGCAGCACCATCTCCGGCCCGAGATCGACCATCAGGGCGTTGCTCCACGCCATCAAGGTCAGCGCGCCGTGCGTGTGCTTGGCCAGCTTGGGCAGACCGGTGGTGCCGCCGGTGTGGAACAGGGCCGCGACCGTGTCGCGATCGAGCGCCTTGGGTGCCACCAGGCGATCGCCGGGTTGCGCGGCGCTGGCGCTGTCGAAGTCGATCACGCCGGCGGCCGGCGTATTGCTGCCGCCGACCCGGAACACCTTCAGCTCCGGCATCGCGGCCTGGATGGCTTCCACCTTGGGCCAGATGTCGGCGTAGATCGACGCATCGGCGGCAACCAGGGCCTTGGCACCGGCTTCCTTCATGATGCCGGCGATCTGCGAGGCATCGAGGAAGTAGTTCACCGGATTGGCAACGGCGGCGATTTGGGCGCCCCACATCGCGAAGAACGTCTCCGGCACACTGGGCATCAGCAGCGTGACCGTGTCATCGGGACCGATGCCCTCGGCGCGCAGCAGGTTGGCGGCCTGGATCACGCGCCGCAGCAGCTCGGCGTAGGTGACATCGCGCACAGGATCCGTCGGGCCGGTGCCAGACAGATAGCGGATCGCCACCCGATCGGCGTTTCGCGTCGCGGCATCGCGCAGCAGATCGGCAATGTTGGTGTGGCGGATGCGCTCGGTGACAGGCACGCGTTCCAGTTCGGCGATATCGGCCTGCGTACGGACCTTCATGGACGTTTCCCGGCTTGTTGTGAATCGTGGTCGCTTTAGTGGACAACGACATAAGCGTGTGGCGGGAAGCGCTGCACTTGGCAAGAGGCGGCTGGCGGCACGAAGGGCCTGCGCTGGGTCCGATCAGGCTGTCACCACTTGTACGTAAGCTCGACGCCGAAGTCCGCGCTGTGTCCCTTCGGCAGATCGGTGAACTGCACCGAAAGACCGGTCACGAACGGAACAGGGATGTCGGTGCCCTTGAGAAGGCTGAACGCCAGGTCGCGCGCAGGCGCCGCCGCCAGGATACCGGCAATGGCCGGGGCACCGAAGGCAGCCGCCCGCGACACCATGATTGTCCGTTGACCTGTCGTCGCCCCCTTCCAGCCTCCGAAAAAGAGACCCAGCACCTCGCAGCGGGCATCGCGGGCGATGCTTTGTACGGCGTTCAACTGCCAAAGAGCACCCAGCAGACTGCCCATGGTCGCCGGCTTCGGCTCCTTTGGTCCCGCGCCCCGTCTGCCCACGACAGGATCGGATGGCGATGGCGGTGGCTTCACCGGCCAGGCCAGCGGCGAGAGGTGCTGAAAGTTGGGGCGGAGCCAGAAGTCGATCCGCCACCCCGGCCCGCGCATCACCGACTCGAGCCAGCGCGCGAATTCCATGCGCGCTATCTCCGATTCCAGGCCGGGCAGCGTGAGTTGAAGATCGGATTGCTGAGGCGGCGGCCAGAACCGCGGATCGGGCTGCTGGAAGGGCGGCAGCGATGGCCCTTTGCCATTGGGATCACCCATGGGAACCTCAAAGCGTGCGGGATTCCCGGCACGAACACCCTGAGGTGCGTCCCATTCCATGCCCGTGCGCTGCGGGTGAAATCGCCTGCGGCGAAACGGCCGCATGCCTCCGTCATCCTGAGCGCAGGCGCCGATACTTCACCAGCGCCGACATTCTTTGCGCGAACCACCGCAAGGTCCTTCGCTGCGCTCAGGACGACGGCTGCGGCTCATTCCAGCAAGCGATGAGCCGCTCTAATACCCCGCCGCCTGATCGACGACTTCCTTCAGCGGCTTGTCGTGCAGGAATCGCTCCAGATTCTCCACGAACAGGCGTGCCACGATCCTGTCGCGCTGCGGATGTGGGCCGCCGATATGCGGCAGCACGATGATGCCGTCGGTCGTCCAGAAGGGATGATCAGCCGGCAGCGGCTCCTGGCGGAAGACGTCCAGCATGGCGCCCGCGATCGTCTTCTGCGCCACGGCGGCGACCAGATCGTCATCCTTGATCAGATGGCCGCGACCGAAATTCAGCAGCCAGGCGTTGGGTTTCATCACGTTCAGCCGCCGGGCATCGATGAAATTGTCGGTCTGCGGCGTCGCGGGCAACAACAGCAGCACGACATCGGATTGCGCCAGCACCTCGTCGGTGCGTTCCGGCGGCAGGACGTCAGCCACGTTCGCCGTCGGTGCCGGCCGGCGCTTTGTGCCGATCACGCGCATGCCCACCGCGGCCGCAAGACGGGCGACCTCCTGGCCGATGGCGCCCAGGCCGAGGATGCCCAGTGTCTTGTCGCTCAAGGGCTGCGCGACGGTCGGAACCCACTGACCGCGCTTCTGGTTCTCGACCGCCGCGGCGTACGGCTTGCTGACATAGAACAGCGCACCCAGGATGTTCTCCGGCATCGACTCGCGATGGGTGCCGCGCGCGCAGGTGAGTGTGAGGTTAGGCGGCAGATCGGGCAGACCGAGCCAGCCTTCGACGCCGGCCGTCATCGACTGGGCCCATCGCAGTTTCGGCATGGCGGGCAGAACGCCTGGGGGCACGCCCGCCGCCAACAGCACGTCGGTGCGCGCGAGCTGGTCGGGCGCAGGCCGTTCCTTGCGTGACACCGAGTTGATCGCAACACGGTCAAACAGACCGGCGGCCTTGATGGCGTCGACATAGGCGCCCGCGGCGTCGGTCCACAGCAGGATATGAGTACGATCGGTCACGATAGCGGCTCCGGCCATTGGGGACCGCAGCCTAGCGGTTTGCCGGCGCGCAGGCCAAGCCGACGGGCAGAGTCACCTTCAGATGGACCGCGCGCCCAGCACCGATCGCCAATGGGCCACGCGCCCCTTCAGGTGTGTGTCTCTGTCATGGGAGACGTCATCGTCGTCCGCCAATCGCTCGAGGACATCGAACGTGAAGCTCTCGGCCCCGTGATCGCGCCAGGCGGTCTGGAGATCCCGGTGCGGGCTGCTGCCCAGACGCAGGGTGAACCAGATGCGATTCTGAACGGTGTCGAGGGTCAGGCTCCGGCCAACCCAAATCGCACCCGAAGCCGCGCAGCGGACGGCGTAGATCCCGACCACGGGCTTGCGTTCCTTGTAGGCCAGGATCGCCACTTTTCGGCTGCCAGCTTTCATCGACGTCACTTCAATTTTACCAGGGCAATATTGACAGATTTAATATTATCCAGGTATAAAAGCAAGATCATGACCGATTATCTTTCCAAGCCCTGCACGGCATTCGAGGGGCGCCGGCTGCTGGCGGCGGGCCCGCTGATCGAGGTCGTGCTGGCGCTCAAAACCGCTTCGGAAAGCGGTACGACAAGTCCCCTTCTCGTCTTCGACGATGCGACCGGGCGCGTCATGGATTTCGACCTTCGCGGCACGAAGGCCGACATCATCGCGCGACTGTCGCGGCCCGCGGCAACCGCCCGCCCGTCACCGCCGGCCGAAGGGTCGACGCCCGAGCCCCGCGGACGGGGCCGTCCCAGGCTGGGCGTGATCGGCCGCGAGGTCACGTTGCTGCCGCGACACTGGGAATGGCTGGCGGCGCAGCCCGGCGGTGCATCGGTGGCGCTGCGGCGATTGGTGGACGATGCCCGGCGGACGGGCGGCGCCCAGCAGAAGACGCGCGCGGCGCAAGAGGTCGCCTATCGTTTCATGTCGGCCATGGCGGGCAACCTGCCCGGCTTCGAGGAAGCGACGCGCGCCCTGTTCGCCAACGATCAGACCCGGTTCGAGCATCACGTCTCGGGGTGGCCCGGGGATGTGCGCAGCTATGCAAAGCGCCTTGCCTTCGCGGTGTCCCCCGATTGACTCAAGATTTTCGCCGTCGATGTCACATGCGGTGATCGTGCCTCGTCCTGTCACCGCACAGGATCTTCATGATCGGGGACATCATGCCGCCAGGGCGCACGATACGGATGGGAGCCGACCAGGATGCCGCTGCGTCCTTCGATCCGCTGCGCCCGACGCTGCTGCGCACGGCGTATCGGATGCTGGGGTCGGTGGCCGATGCGGAAGATGTCGTTCAGGACGCCTTCATCCGCTGGCTGGCCACGGATCGCGACGTGATCCAGGAGCCGCAGGCATTCCTGCGCCGCGTCGTGATGCGCCTGTGCCTCGATCAGCTGAAATCGGCGCGCCGACGGCGCGAAATCTATCCTGGCACCTGGCTGCCCGAGCCCGTGGTGGAAGCGCAGGATGACGACATCGACGATGTGACCTTGCCGCTGCTGATGGCGCTGGAGCGTTTGTCGCCGTTGGAGCGCGCGGCCTTTATCCTGCACGACGTGTTCGGCGTCGGCTTCGGCGAGATCGCGCAAACGATCGGCCGCGATCCGGCGGCGTGCCGCCAGCTCGCCAGCCGGGCCCGCACCAACGTGCGCACGTCGCGCCCGCGCTTCGACATGCCCCGGGAACGCGGCCTGCAGATCGCCGCCGCCTTCTTCACGGCGTCGCGCCAGGGCGACATGAATGCACTGCGCTCGATGCTGGCTGCCGATGTGTCGGTGTATTCCGACGGCGGTGGCAAGAAGTCATCGCCGATGAAACCCATCGTCGGCCTGGGCGACGCGCTGAAGCTGCACGCGGCGCTGGCGCGCCTGTTCGCCACGACCATGTCGCGGGTGGTGCGCTTTGCCTTCATCAACAGCCTGCCGGGGTTCGTCACGATCGAAGGCAACGACACGCTGCAGACGACGGCGCTGCGGGTCGAGAATGACCGGATCACCGGCATCTACGTCGTGCGCAATCCCGACAAGCTCAGGCACGTCGCGGACAAGACCGTGCACTGAGATCCCTCGCTGCGCGCGGGATGACAGCGCGGCCAGAAGGAGGCTGACGTGGTGGCGAGCATTCGCATCGCGATCGTGTATCACAGCGGCTACGGCCACACGGCGCGACAGGCCGAGGCGGTGAGAGCCGGCATCGAACAGGTCGACGGCACCGAGGCGCTGCTGCTGACCGTCGAGGACGCACAGACGCGTTGGGACGAATTGGCACGATCAGAAGCGATCGTCTTTGGCGCGCCGACCTATGTCGCCAGCGCCTCGGCCGCCTTCAAAGCCTTCCAGGAAGCGACGTCCCATGCCGTGATGTCGAAGGGCTTTGCCTGGAAGGACAAGATCGCGGCCGGCTTCACCAACTCCGGCTCGCACGCCGGCGACAAGCTGGCGACGCTGATCCAGATGGCGCTGTTCGCCGCCCAGCACGGCATGCACTGGGTCAATCTCGCGCTGCCGCCGGGCAATTGCTCGACGACCGGCTCAAGCGCCGACCTCAATCGGCTGGGCTTCTTCCTCGGCGCCGGCGCGCAATCGAACACCGACCAGGGTCCCGATGTGGTGCCGCCGGAGGCCGACCTCGCGACGGCGCGGCATCTCGGACAACGCGTTGCGCTGGCGACACACCAGTTTGTCCGCGGCCGTATCGCGTGAGGTGTGCATTAGGCTGGTTCACTGCAGATTGGGGTCGATCGCTTTCGCGCGCTTCAGGTCCGCATCGGCACCAGCGGGGTCGCCCTGACGTCGCTTCAACAGGCTGCGCTGGTAGAGCGCCACGGAATCGCGCGGCTTGATGTTGATCGCCATGTCGTAATCCGCGACGGCGCGACCAAGATCGCCCATCGACGCATACGCGACGGCACGCTTGACGTAGTAGTCGAACTCGCTGGGCGCCGATTGGATGGCCTGGGTATAGGCGCGGATGGCCTGACCGAAATCCTTGCGGCCAGCGAAGATCAGGCCCTGCTTGTAAGCCGCCGCCGCATGGGTCGGCTCGAGCTTGACGGCCTGCTCGTAGTCGCGCAGCGCCTGCGCCTCGTTTCCCATGCGCAGGTGAACGTCACCGCGACCGACATAGGCGGCGCCATCACGGGCATCCACGGCGATCGCCTGGTTGTAGTCGGCGATCGCGCGGTCGTTCTGGCCGCTGCGGCCATAGGCGTCGGCGCGGTTCTGATAGAAGCGTGCATTGCGGCCATCGCGTTTGATGGCATCATCGAAGTCACGCACCGCGGCGACCAGGTCGCCCATGACGGTATAGGCAACGCCCCGCCCGTTGTAAGCGCGCGCAACATCCGCCGCGCCGCCACCGGCCTCGATCAGGCGCGTGCAGGCCTGCACGACCACTGCCGACACAAAGCGACGCGCCGCATTGGCGCACTGGTTCTGAAATGCCGTGATCTCGGCGCTGGCGACCGTCGCCGGCGGCTGCGGCGCCGGATCGACCGACACTGGCGGTGAAGCGGTCTGAGCCGGCGGCATGATCGACGTCCAATTTGCCCAGGCCCAGTATGCACCGCCGCCCAGCAGACCCAGCACGACCATACCTGCCGCCGCCGAGGCCAACCCGTGACCGCCGCGTCGAGTCGCCACCGCTGGCGACGGCACAGCTGCGGCGGGCTGCGGCGCCGGGTCGGTGACTTTCCAGGCCGGTCCACCCGCCGTCGAATCGGGCGCCACTTCACCCGACAGCAGTCGCTTCCATGCCGCGATGGTCTGTGGGCGATGCTCCGGCTTCAGCGCCAGGGCCGCATCCACGGCGGCCAGGAACGCCGGCGGATAGCGTCCTGCACCCGCGGTCCGCGCCGCTACCATGCGGTCGCCCAGCATGCGTTCGATGGCGTTCGGCGGCGGCGCACCCGTGATGGCGTGGTAGAGCGTCGCGCCCAGCGCATAGATATCGGTCCACGGGCCCTGCCCGCTGGCGCTGGTCTGCTCGAACGGCGCGTAGCCCGGCGTGAAGATCACTGTCATCGACTGAGTGCGATCATGCAGCGTGATGCGCGCGGCGCCAAAATCGATCAGCGTGCCCTGACCCTGACCGTCGATGATGATATTGCCGGGCTTGATGTCGCGATGCAGGAAGCCGGTGGCGTGAACCCGCTCGAGGCCGTCCAGCAGAGCATGCAGAAAGCGATCGAGCACGGCGAACGGCAGGCGCGGCTCGCGTCTGAGCATGGTTTCCAGCGTCTCGCCGCGGACCAGCGCCATCACCATGTACGCGGTGCCGTTGGCCTTCAGGAAGTCGTGCACCGCCACGACACCACGCACGCCACCCAGCTGTGCCAGTGTCTTGGCCTCGACCAGGAAGCGTTCGCGACCCCAGGTGAAATCCGACGCCACCTGGGTCGACCGCGGCAGGACGACCTGGTTGTCCTGGCGTTCGGCGAAGTGGACCGGCAGATATTCCTTGAGCGCGACGTCGCGGCCCAGCTGCACGTCACGGGCGCGGTAGGTGACGCCGAAACCGCCGCGACCGAGAACGGAGACGATCTCGTAGCGGCCCACGCGCGCGCCGGCCGGCAACGTGCCGAAGGCATCGACCAGCGTATGGCCTGCCGGCCCGGAGGGAGAGGCGTCCTGCGCCACCGCCGGCTGCCTCCTACTGGATGGTCGGGTTCAGGGCCTTGGCGCGCGCCATGTCGGCGTCGGCACCCGCCTTGTCGCCCATGCGCAGCTTGACGCCGCTGCGATTGAAGAAATAGTCGGCATCGCTGGGATCCAGGCGGATGGCCTGGTCGAGATCGGCCAACGCGCGCTCGTAGTCCTTCTTCATCGCGTAGGCGCCGCCGCGCATGCCGAAGTACTCGCTGCGCGCCGGGTTGAGGCGGATCGCATGCGTGAGCTCACTCACGACGCCGTCGTAGTTGCGCTGCATGAAGTACACTTTGCCGCGGTTGAAGAAAGGCTCCGGTGCCGAGGGGTTGTGTTGCGTCGCGAGGTTGTAGTCCTGCATCGCAAGATCGACGCGGCCACGATCGGCGTTGGCATTGCCGCGGCCCAGCAGCGCATTGAGGTTGCGCGGATCGAGCCGCAGTGCCGCATCGAAGTCGGCGATCGCGCGCTCATACTGTTTCATCTCGAAATAGACGTAGCCGCGCAGCCCCATCATCTCGCTGTTCTTCGGGTCGCGCTCGACGGCAGCGTCCAGATCCCGGATCGCGGCCCGAGGCTCGCCCAGTTCGCGATAAGCCTGGGCGCGATTGGCGTAGATGACCGCCATGTTCAGAGGATCGTCGCGGTTGAGGATGATCAGCGTCGTGCAGGCAACGACGATCTCGATCAATGAGCTCTGACGCAGCGGCGAGCAGATCTGCTTCAGCTCGCCGGTACCGATGCCGCCTTGTCGATTGATTTCCGCAGCGCGACGGCGCGCGGTCTCGTCGATGGCGCGCCGCACGGACTCGTTGGTGATCGCGGGATTGCCGGACCCGCCCGAATAGGGCGTCGCGCCCGCCGGCGGCGAAGGGCTGGACGGTGCCGGAGCGACGGCCGGTGTCGAGCCGCGCGTGGGCGGCGGCGCCGTCGTCGATCGCGTGGCCGGCGGCGACGGCGCAGTCGCCTGCTGCGTCGGCTCGGGTGCGTCACGACGGGCGGCCTCTTGCCGGGTCTCCCACACCATGTAGCCGACCATGGCGACCAGGCAGACCGACAGCACGCCGATCGACGACACAGCCAGCCACACGGGCGGCCCGCCGCGCCGCGGACGCGCCGCGGTCACCGACGGCGCTGATATCGGGACATACGCCGCCGACATCGACGGCACCGGCGCCGCAACAGGCGGCGGCGCGTTGACGGCATGGATGTCGGCCGACGACACCAGCCAGTTGGCCGCTGTAGCGCCGGTGCGGGACGTCATGGATGGCGTTGATGTCGGGCGCACGCTGTCGCTCGACACGCCGTGCGCCCCCAGCATGCGCCGCCAGTCGGCGATGGTCTGCGGCCGCTGCTGCGGATGCACGGCCAGCGCTGCATCGATGGCGGCCAGCAACGCCGGCGGATACTGCCCCGCGCCCAGGCGCGCCGCCGGGACCAGGGCATCGTTGACGATGCGATCCTTGGCGGTTTGCGGCGGCGCGCCGGTGATCGCGCGGTAGAGCGTCGCGCCCAAGGCGTAGATGTC
>DATEIF010000579.1:0-5039 GCA_035279205.1 Vineibacter sp. | reverse complement strand
CGGCGGTCGCGGTGCCCGCGATCGCCTGGCCATCGATGGTGAAGCGCACCAGCGTGCTCGGATCGCCCGTTCCGCTCAGCGCCGGGCTGGACGTGGTCGTGCCACCGCCGCTGGCCAGCCGCTCGGTGACGACAGGCGCGGTGGTATCGAGCTTGAACGTCAGCGACGCCGTGCCGGTATTGCCGGCGGCGTCGGTCTGGCTGGCGATGATCGTGTGCTGGCCGTCCGCCAGGCCTGTCGGCGCGTACAACCAGGCGCCACTCGCATTGGCGGTCGCCGTGACGGCGCTCGCCTTGCCGTCGACCGTGAAATGCACCACGGCACCGGACTCGGCCGTGCCGGTCAGCGCCGGATTGGCGGTGATCTTGTCGCTCGCCGAGGCGCCGGTGTCGCTGGCCAGACGCTCGGTCACGGCGGGTGCCGCCGTATCGATGCGCAGCGTGCCGGCGGGATTGTAGTTCGCCGCCGCCGCGAGATTGGCGGCGTTGCCGGCGCCATCCTTGATCGTGGCGCCATTGAGATTGATCGACACCACCGCCAGGTCGGCCGCGTTGTGGCCGGCCTGCACCGTGTGGGTGAAGCTCAGCGCCGAGCCGCCCGAGCCGCCGGTGTAGGTCGCCGTGCCACCGTCGTTCAGCACCAGCGTCGGCGTGCCGCCCGCCACCGTCACGGCCTCGCTGAAGGCCACGGTCAGCGTCACCGCATCGCCGGCGTTGAGGGCGCCGTTGCCGGTGTCGATTCCCGCGCCCGATGCCGCGATCGACACCAGCGCCGGCGCGGTCGTGTCGGCCGGCGGGCCGATCACGGGATTGCCGCCGGTCACGGTTACACTGGGGCCGACCACGACCTTGCCGCCGCCCACCATCGCGAGCGTGCCGTTGCCTTGCACATTGGCCAGCACCGTGGGGTCCGCATCCCAGCCGTAATATTCGCCGCCGACGCCGGTCAGCGTGACCTGGCCGCCCGACAGGAAACCGCCGATCCCGGTCTTCTGCACGCCGTAGGTCGCGAACCCGACATCGACGAAGTTGGCGCTGTTGCCGACAATGGCGCCGACGTCCTGGTTGTTCTCGAAGCCGCTGTCGCGCACCAGCGTGATGCCCGACGTGGCGTAGAGGCCGGGCCCGTAGTTGTCGACGAAGTAGGCGCCCCTGACGGTCATGTCATGGGTGCCATTGTCGAGGATCAGGCCGGCGCCGCCGTTCTTGCGGAAGCCGCCGCCGATCCACTCCAGCCCGCTCGCGATGCCGCCGCCGGCACTGTTGGCGAAGCGCGCGCCACCATCGCCGTTGCCGTGCATCCACGACTCGAACACGGTGCCGTGCGACACGTTGCCCAGCACGTCGAGCCCGATGCCGCCGACATGCTCGACATTGACGTTGTTGATGCTGAGGTCGCGGATCACGCGGTCCGTGCCGTCGACCACGATCTTGATGCCATCGCCCTCGCCGCCGTTGCCCAGCACCGAGAAATTCGACAGCGTGAGATGACTCACGTCGACGCCGGGCCCAACGATGAACGTGATGACCGGCCCGCCGCCGGCGATCTGCGAGATGATCTTGGCGCCACCCAGGTCAATGCCGGTCTCGGTCGCAATCGAGCTGGTGATGTTGATGACGATCGGGGCGGTGACGGTGTAGACGTCATTGTCCGTCAGATGCGCGACCGTGCCGCCGGCGATGGCCGACCGCAGCGCGCTCTCCAGCACGCCGCTGCCAGCACTGCTCGCCGCGGCCGCCGTCGTGCCGGCGTCCACTGCCGCCAGCGTGGGCAACGCAACGCCGTGCGAGTCGACCACGACGTGGGCCTCGTTACCGCCGCCCACGCCGCTTACCGCCACGCTCGAACCGGTGACGATCTTGCCGCTGTCCGACGCGAGGAATGCGCCGCCATTGCCTTGCAAGTCGGCGAGCGACGTCGGGTCGGACCCGGTCCCGGTGTAGGTGCTGGTGTTGCCGACCAGGGTGGCATTGCCCGCCAGATAGCCCTTGATGCCGATGCTCTGCGCGCCCGAGGTTGTGAATGTGTTGTTGTTGAAGTTGCCGTAGTTCTGGAACCACACGCCGACGCCGTGATTGTCCTGGAACGTGCTCGAGCTGACGGCGGAGATGCCCCACGCCGCGCTGATGCCGACATCGGCATTGTTGACGAAGGCGGCGCCATCGACGGTCATGTCGCGCGCGCCGTTGTCGAGGACCAGGCCGGCGCCGCCATTGTCCTTGAACCCGCCGCCGAACCAGCGCAGGGCGCTCACCTGACCGCCGCCGGCGCTGTGCGCGAAGGCGGCGCCGCCCTTGGCGTTGTCGATCATCCACGAATTGCAGACGCTGCCTTCGAACACGCTGCCCTGCACGTCCAGGCCATAGCCGCCGACATGCTGGACGGTCACGTTGTCGATCGTCCAATTGTAGACCCAGCGGTCATTGCCGTCGGCCACGATCTGGATGCCGTCGCCCTCACGGCCGTTGCCGGCAATCGTGAAATTCGACAACGTCAGGTAACGAAAGTCGACGCCCGGATCGACGACGATCTGGATCAGGGGCGCGCCGTTGGTCACCTGCGAGACCAGCGTGGCGCCACCGCCGTCGATGCCGAGCGCACCCTGGGTCGTGCGCGTGACGTGGATGACGATCGGCTCGGTGATCGTGTAGGTCTGCCCGGAGAGGTGGGCGACATAGCCGCCCTGGACGGCAGCGTTAAGGGTCGCACCGAAATCCGTGCTGGTCGTCGTGGCCATAATGTATTCGGTATGTCCTGTTGGAAATTATTGCGAATTACTGAAAATACTTAGTCTTACAAACGACAAGTTATTGTAGTAGCAATGAAATATAGGCTTGATCCAGATACGGCAACCTAATGAACATGCGGCGTTTCTCAACGCCTTACGCGGTGCCATCCGTGGCGTCGACCACAACTAGGACCGAAATGGACTGAAGCTGAGCAGTGATCCCGGCAGATGCTTACGCCTGCAGGACCCGGTGCAGCTTGCGCATCGCGCGCGTGGCGGCCTTGGCCGGCAGGTTGGTGAAGCTCAGCAACAGACCCGGGCCTGTCGCGGCTTCGACGGCGAAGCGCGACAGCGGCTCGGGCGCGAGGCCGGCGGCATGCGCGCGGGCGACAGCAGCGGCATCGTCCACGCCCGGCGGTAAGCGGGCGATCACATGCATGCCGCCGGCGGCGGCCTCCACCTTCCACGCCGGCTCGGGCAACGCCGCCAGCGCCTGCAGGAGCGCCGCGCGACGCTCGCCGTACAGCCCGCGCATGCGCGCAACATGGCGCGCGAAATGGCCTTCGGCCATAAAGGCGGCGGCGGTGATCTGATCGGAAAGCGACGGCTGCGGCTGCAGCAGCGCTGCGCTTGTGGCGAAACGCTCGATCAGCGGCTCGGGCACCACGAGGTAGCCCAGGCGCAAGGCCGGAAACAGCACCTTGCTGAAGGTGCCGACATAGAGGACGCGGCCCGTCGCATCGATGCTCTTGAGCGCCGGCATCTTGGGCCCGCGATAGCGGAACTCGCTGTCGTAGTCGTCCTCGATGATCCAGGCATCGCGGGCGTTGGCCCACGCCAGCAGGTCGGCGCGGCGTGCCGTCGTCAGGCTGGCACCCAGCGGGAACTGGTTGGTGGGCGTCACCAGCACGAAGCGCGCATCGGGCGCGCGCGCCATCCCCGCGGCGACATCCAGGCCGTCGGCATCGACCGGCACCGGCACCGGGCGGCCGCCGGCCAGCGTCAGCGCCTCGCGCCCGAAGAAGTAGCCGGGATCCTCGGTCCAGATGGCGTCGCCCGGCTTCAGCAGGATGCGGGCAATGAGGCCGAGCGCGCCCTGGAAGCCCGCGGTGATGAACACCTGGTCGACGCTGCAGGCAACGCCGCGCGCGATTGCCAAATAGCGCACCAGCTCGTGGCGCAGCGACTCGTGGCCCGACGTGTCCTGGTAGGTCATCTGCGCCGTCGACAGGCCGCGTGCCGTGCGTGCCGCCAGCCGGGTCCACAGCTTGCGCGGGAAGGCGTCGAAGGCCGGCACGCCCATCTGCAGCGGCCGCGCCGTCGGCGACCAGATCAGGCTGGGCTGGATGACGGGCCGCCGTGCCACGTCATGCCGGCGCGCGGCCTGAAGGTGATCGGCCTGCAGGCGCGGCGCCACGATGGTGCCGGCGGCGGCATGGCCCTCGATCAGGCCATCGCCCGCCAGCACGTTGTAGGCCAGCTCCACCGTGGCGCGCGCCACGGCGAGCTGGCTGGCGAGGCTGCGCGAGGACGGCAGGCGCGTGCCCGGCGTCAGCCGGTCGTCCAGGATCGCGGCGCGGATGCGGGCCTCGATCTGACGGTAGATCGGCGTGGCATCACCGCGGTCCAGCCGCATGCTGTGCAGCGCCGCCAGGCTCATGGCCTGCTCGTTCGCGCCGGTCTTGGCTCTGTTGCCGCTGGCCACCAGCGCATACCTCCTGGTTCGCACACTACAAAGCGGACGGAGCGTACGATGAAGGCAAGGCTGGAGCCATACAAGGCAGCGCCCGAGACGATGAAGGCCGTCAAGGCACTATCCACGCAGATCAACAAGAGCCTGGAGCCGTCGCTGGTCGAGCTGGTGAAGATCCGCGCCTCGCAGATCAACGGCTGCGCTTATTGCGTCCACCTGCACAGCCGCGATGCGCGCGCCAAGGGCGAGAGCGAGGATCGTGTGCAGCTGGTGGTGACGTGGCAGGAGTCGCCGCTGTACACTGACCGCGAGCGCGCGGCGTTGGCGTGGACCGAGGCGCTGACCTTGCTGGCCCAGACGCGGGCGCCCGACGATGTCTATGCCGAGGTGCGGCGGCATTTCTCCGAGGAGGAGACCGTGAACCTCACGGCACTGATCGGCACCATCAACCTGTTGAACCGCTTCGGCGTCGGCTTCCGCATGGTCCATCCGGTCCAGGTGAAGGCCGCGGCCGCAGCCGAATAAGAGGACTCGAACCATGGCGACATCACGCATTGTGGCGGCGGCTGCGGCCGGCGCGCTGCTGTTGGCCGGCGGCTACGCGCTGGGCCAGGCCAA
>DATEIF010000578.1:0-2093 GCA_035279205.1 Vineibacter sp. | reverse complement strand
GTCAGCGACCAGCGATCCGGGCGCTAGCCGTCGAAATCGCCCTGCAGGGCGGTGCGCACGGCGGCCGGCATCACTGTCATGTGGCCGTAATTGGCGTGGTTGAAGCCCGCGATCACCTCGGTGTCGGGCCGGCGGAAGGCGGCGATCTGGGCGGCCGAGAACGGGAAATGGACGAAGTGCACCGACGAGGCCTTGCCCGCGTCGTTGGTGCGGTCCTGGTCTTCCTCGGCGATGCCCTTGATGGTCTCGCCGCCGATGCGCAGGTAGATCGTGTGCTCGATGCCGCCCAGGGTCGACAGCACGCGCGCCCGGCGCACCGGCTCGTCGATCTCGAACATCACCGTGGCCGTCAGCTCGTGTCCGTTGGGAATCAACGGATTGTAGGCCGCCAGCTCGTCGGGAAGCTGTTCGGCGCCGCCCTTTTCGATGAACAGCATCTCCTGCACCTGGTGCAGCATGGTGTCGAAGTTCTCAAAGTAGAACGTCGCGAACGGACCGACCTCCAGGCGCCGGTTCTTCTTGACCTGGGTGAGCGCGCGCCGTCGCTCGGCACGCACCTTGGCGTACTCGGCAAGCGGCAGAACGTCGGAAGCGGTGATTTTGCGCATGGCGATCACACGGCTAGGCCGTACGCCTTGGCGAACAGCTCGATGGGATGATGGGCCCGGGTGGGCTTGGATGGCGTGTCGGCCGTGGCGTTCATCTGCATGACCTGCAGCAGATGGTCGGCCGCCAGCGGGCATTCGGAGGCAACATGGGCGTGGCCGTCGCGCAGGGCCTGGCGGGCCGCCGGTTTGCCGACCTTCACCGCGATGTCGAAGTTCTCGCGCCGGGCGCCCCAGACGCCGCCATGGCCAGAGCAGCGCTCGATCACCGAGACGGCGGCGTCGGGGATCAGCCGCAGCAGCTCGGCGGCCTTGGCGCCCATGTTCTGGGCCCGCGCATGACAGGCCAGGTGCACCGAAACGCCGCCCTCCAGCGTGCCCAGGCCAGGCGCCAGCCCCTCGGTCTTGGCGATGTCGACGATGTACTCGGCAACGTCATAGGTCGCTTGCGACAGGCGCTTCACCGTCTCGTCGCCGGGCAGGATCAGCGGCCACTCGAACTTCAGCATCAAGGCGCAGGACGACGTCAGTGCGATCACGTCGTAGCCCTTGTCGATCCACGGGATCAGGGCCGCCGAGACGTCGCGCGCTGCGTCGGCGACCGATGCGATGTCGCCCAGCTCCAGCTTGGGCATGCCGCAGCAGGCCGGATGCACGACCTCGCTCTCGACGCCGTTCCTGGCCAGCACGGCGCGCGTGGCGGCGCCGACGTCGGTGTTGTTGAAGTTGCCGTAGCAGGTTGCGTAGAGCACGACCTTGCGCTTGCCGAAGGCCGGTGCGGCGCTGTTGATCTCGGGTGTTTCGCGGCGGGCGCGATTGATCAGCGTCTCGTCGGCATAGCGCGGCAGATCGGCGCCATGGTGGATGCCGGCGACGCTTTCCATCAGGCCACGCGTCGATTTGTTGTGCACGTCGGTGGCCCAATTCACCACGCCCGAGGCGAGGTTGGCCAGCCGGCCGTTGCGGTCGGTCGCCGCCATCTGGCGCTGCATGAACGGGACGCCGTGCTTCTTCGCCTCCACCGCACGATAACGCAGCATCAGGTGCGGGAAATCGAGATTCCACGCATGCGGCGGCACGTACGGGCACTTCGTCATGAAGCACATGTCGCACAGCGTGCAGGCCTCGACGACGGCGCCGAAATCATCGCTCTTGACCCCTTCGACCTCGCCCACGTCGGTGGCGTCGACCAGGTCGAACAGGCGCGGAAAGGAATCGCAGAGATTGAAGCAGCGCCGGCAGCCGTGACAGATGTCGAAGACGCGCCGCATCTCTTCGTCGAGCTTGGCCTCGTCGTAGAAATCGTCGCTGGTCCACGCCAGGGGATGACGGGTCGGGGCCTCGAGGCTGCCTTCGCGCATGGAAAGTCCGGGAATCAAGCAAGCGCCGCGTGCCGTGCAAAAGGGGCACGCGTAGTGGCGCAGCGATGAAAAGGCGTCGTCAGCGCAGGTCGGTGGCGGAGAAGCAGCAGCATCTCCGCCACCGGAT
>DATEIF010000577.1:0-7464 GCA_035279205.1 Vineibacter sp. | reverse complement strand
ATCCTGAGGAGGCCGCGCAGCGGCCGTCTCGAAGGATGGGCTACAGGCGGAGTCTTGGAAAACGCGTATTCGCAGCGCCTGCGTTGTTGCCACCCTTCGAGACGCGGCCCTGCGGGCCGCTCCTCAGGGTGAGGTTCAGCGCAAGTTAGCGCCTATGAGTGGCGCGCTCCCGGCAAAAGCTAAGCGCCGCCTCGCCACAGCGCCAAGGTCGGCCACTGTGCGCCGCCGGTCTCGTGCACGACCCGGTCCACCACCGCGAAGCCGTGCGACGCATAGGCGGCGGCGACCTCGTCCTCCTGCTCGGCCAGCAGGCCTGCCAGTACCAGGGTCGCGCCCGGCGCTACCGCGGTCGTGAAGGATGGCGCCAGATCGATCAGCGGCTGTGCCAGGATGTTGGCGACGATCAGGTCAAAGGGGGCTGCGGCTTTGAGGACCGGCGCCTGAAGGCCATCGGCGACGTGGAAGACGCAGAGATCGCCAGCGCCGTTGAGCACCGCGTTGTCGCGTGCCACCGCCACGGCCTCGGGGTCGTTGTCGCTGCCCAGCACCGGCCGGCGCCACAGCTTGGCCATGGCGATAGCCAGGATACCGCTGCCGCAGCCGACATCGATGGCGCGCTGGGCGCGCGCCGGATCGGCCCGCGCGATCATTTCCAGGCAGCCGCGCGTGGTGGCATGCGTGCCGGTGCCGAACGCCAGTCCGGCATCGATGCACAGCGTCACCGCGTCGGCCGCCGGCCGGCCGCGATCGTGCGAGGGATGCACCCAGAAGGGTCCCACGGCAAACGGCTGGAACGAGCGCTGGTTCTCCGCCACCCAATCGGTGTCGGGCAGCGTCTCGAAGGTCGGCGTCAGTGCCGCGATGCCGGCAAGGCGCGCGGCGGCGGCGAAGGCGGCGGTGATTCGCGCGCGCAGCGCGGCATCCGGTCCATCGACGCCATCGCTGGAGCCGAACACGTCGCTGCGCCAGGGGCCGTCGCGCGACACCTCGACCGTGGAGACGATCAGGCTATCGTCGACCAGTGCCTCGGCCAGCGCCGCATCGAAGCGCGCGGCGGCGGGGGCGGGAACCGTGGCGGAGACCTTCCAGACACTCATACGCTGAACCCGTCAAATGAAGTGCATCAACCCCTCTCCCCGGGAGAGCGGGGAGAGGGGAAGTGTCGGTGGAAATAGTCGACTACACGCCATCCGCGATTGCCCTGGCTCTCAGCGTGGCGGCACCGGCAGGCGGCCGATCTCGCGCAGTGCGCCATCGGCTTGCGGTCCCACGACGATGATTTCCCCTGCCGCCGGATTGGTGCCGATCAGCGCCTGGATGTTGGCGCCATGGGTGACGACCAGCAGCGCGCCCGGTCCTTTCCATTCGCGCAGGAGCGTGCGCGCGCCCTGAGTCAGCGCATCGCGGCGTTCGCTCAGCATGACAGCGTTGCTGAAGGTCGCTTCGATCTCGATCCGGCCCACGTCCATCAGGGTCGCGGTGTCGACGCAGCGGCACCAGGGCGAGCTCACGATGCGGCCCAGGCGCGCGCCCTGCGCCTTGAGCCGGGCGCCCACCGCCACCGCGTCGGCGCGGCCCTGGGCGCTGAGGTTGCGCTGCGTTGAGCAGTCGTCGAGCCGCCATCCCGGCGGATCGCCGAAGCCCGGCGCATCGGCATGTCGCATCAGCGCCACGTGGCCGTCGGCCCGCAACGCCGTCCATGCCGCCTCTTCGCTAGCGACGGCGGGCAGGGTGCCCAGCAACCACAGCAGCAGGATGAGGAGCATGCGCATGGCGGGCCCGGGTCTCACGGGATCGGGAGCGGGTTGCGTTCGGCGTAGGTGCTCTGTTGATGCCAGTAAGGATAGACCATCGGCCGCGCACTGGCGTCATCGAGCCGCTTCACCTGTTCGGGCGACAACTGAAAATCCACGGCGCCGAGATTGTCGCGCAGCTGTTGCTCGTTGCGGGCGCCGACTACGACCGTGGCGACCGTGGGTCGCCGCAGCACCCAGTTCAGCGCCACCTGCGAGACGCTGCGGCCGACCTCGCCGGCAATCGCCTCCAGGGTGTCGACGATGGTGTAGAGCTGGTCCTGCGGGTAGGGCGGGCCCATGCCACCGAGCGCCGCCGTGCGGCTGCCGGCCGGCGCCGGGCGGTTGCGCCCGATCTTGCCGGTCAGCCGGCCGCCGGCCAGTGGGCTCCACACCACGGCGCCGACCTTCTGGTCGAGCGCCAGCGGCATCAGCTCCCACTCGTACTCACGGCTGAGCAGCGAGTAGTAGAGCTGATGCGCCACGTAGCGCGGCCAGCCGTAGCGGTCGGCCACCGCCAGCGACTTCATCAGGTGCCAGCCCGAGAAGTTGGAGCAGCCGACGTAGCGTACCTTGCCGGCGCGCACCAGATCGTCGAACGCGCGCAGCGGCTCCTCGACCGGCGTCAGCGCATCGAAGCCGTGCATCTGCCAGAGATCGATATGGTCGGTGCCCAGCCGGCGCAGGCTCGCCTCGCAGGCGGCGATCAGGTGATGGCGCGACGAACCGATATCGTTGGGACCGGGCGCCGTGCGGAAGCTCGCCTTGGTCGAGATCAGCACTTTGTCACGCCGGCCCTTGATTGCCTGGCCCAGGATCTCCTCGGCCAGTCCGGTCGAATAAGAGTCGGCGCTGTCGAACAAGGTGAGCCCGGCATCGAGCGACATATCGATCAGCCGCGTCGCCTCGGCGACATCCGTCGCACCCCAGGCGCGGAAGAACTCGTTGCCGCCGCCGAACGTCGCCGTTCCCAGCGCCAGCGCCGGCACCTTGAAGCCCGAGCCGCCGAGCAGTCTGTACTCCATGAGCCAACGCCTCCGCATATCTGTCGTCCTGAGCGCAGCGAAGGACCTTGCGGTCACACATTCAAAGAACGACGGTGCTGTCTCGCACCATCATTCTTTGTCAGGACGACCGCAAGGTCCTTCGCTACGCTCAGGACGACGAGACGGCGTCATGGCTCCGGAGTCAATGCGCGGCCGGTCGCACTTTCGTGAGCACGTCGGGGTTCACCACGTTGGTGGGTGTGCCGGCGGCGTACGTGTTGATCTGGTCGAAGATGTCGGCGAACTGCAGCTCGTACTCCTCGCGCGACACGTAGCCGATGTGCGGCGTAGCCACGACAGTGTCGAGCGCCAGCAGCGAATGTGCCGGATCGCGCACCGGCTCTTCCTCGAAGACGTCGACCGCGGCCATGCCCGGCCGGCCGGCCCGCAGCGCCGCGACCAGGGCACCCGGCGCGACCAGCGGCGCGCGGCTGGTGTTGACCAGCAGCGCCGTGGGCTTCATGCGCGCGAGATCCTCGGCGGTGACGATGCCGCGCGTCGCGTCGACCAGGCGCATGTGCAGGGAGATCACGTCGCAGCGTTCGAAGAAATCCGCCTTGCTGGCGGCCACCGGCCAGCCCTCGGCCTGCGCCTTGGCGAGCGAGTCCGGCCGCGCCCACACCAGAACGTTCATGCCGAACGCCTTGCCGTACTCGGCGACGACCTTGCCGATGCGGCCGTAGCCGTAGATGCCGAGCGTCTTGCCGCGCACCGTGCTGCCGACACCGATCTGCCAGTTGCCGGCCTTCAGCGAGGCCATCTGTTGCGGGATCTGGCGCATCGCCGCTAGCACCAGTCCCCAGGTCAGCTCGGCCGTGGCATAGGACGGCGTGCCGGCATGCAGGTTGGACGACACGATGATGCCCAGCCGCGTGCAGGCGTCGATGTCGATGTGCGGATAGACGCTGCGCTGGCTGATCAGCCGCAGGTTGGGCAGGCGTTCCAGCAGCGGCGCGCGGATGTGCGTGCGCTCGCGGATCAGCACCAGCGCCTCGGTATCGCGCAACCGCGCCGCCAGCGGCTCGACATCCTGCAGATGGTCGTTCCAGATCGTGACGTCGTGGCCGTCAAGCTTGGCGAAGCAGGCCAGCGTGCGCAGCGTGTCGTGATAGTCGTCCAGGATCGTGACCTTCATGGCGTTGCTCCTTTTGTCTTAGTGCCGGCTTGAGCACCGACCTCACCCTGAGCAGGCCGCGCAGCGGCCGTCTCGAAGGGTAGGCGACCGCACGAATGCCAACCGCCGGCACGATCGAGCGAGACTGTAGCCCATCCTTCGAGACGCATCGCTGCGCGATGCTCCTCAGGATGAGGCCATGGGTCGTCACCCCGCGGCGAAGCTGTCGGCGCGCGCGGCGCGCCAGGCGTCGGCGAAGCGCGGATCGTCGGTGCCGGCCAGCAGCTCGCCGGGCTTGAGGAAGCGGTAGATCTGGTCGAAGCGCTGGACCAGGTTGGGCGCCACGCGCTGCGAGAAATGGCGCGGCTGCAGGTCCTGCGGATGCTCCAGCCCGGCGGCGGCCACCACCTCGGCCAGCGCCTTCAAGGTCGAGCGGTGGAAGCGGTAGACGCGCTCGGCCTTGTCGGGCACGACCAGCGCGCGCATGCGCAGTGGATCCTGCGTGGTGACGCCGACCGGGCAGCGATCGGTGTGGCAGCTGGTCGACTGGATGCAGCCCAGCGCGAACATGAAGCCGCGGGCGGCGTTGCACCAGTCGGCGCCCAGTGCCAGCACGCGCGCCATGTCGAAGGCCGAGGTGATCTTGCCGCTGGCGCCGACGCGGATGCGGTCGCGGATGTTGAGCCCGACCAGCGCGTTGTGCACGAACATCAGCCCGTCGCGCAGCGGCATGCCGATATGGTCGATGAACTCCAGGGGTGCCGCGCCGGTGCCGCCCTCGGTGCCGTCGACCACGATGAAATCCGGATAGATATTGCTCTCCAGCATCGCCTTGCAGATGCCGAGGAACTCCCAGGGATGGCCGACGCAGAGCTTGAAGCCGACCGGCCGGCCGCCGCACAGATCGCGCAGGCGGGCGATGAACTGGATCAGCTCCATCGGCGTCGAGAACGCCGAGTGGCTGGGCGGCGAGATGCAGTCGACACCCTGCGGCACGCCGCGCGTGGCGGCGATCTCGGCCGACACCTTGGCGCCGGGCAGCACGCCGCCATGGCCCGGCTTGGCGCCCTGCGACAGCTTGATCTCGACCATCTTGATCTGCGGGTTGGCGACCGTCTCGGCGAAGCGTTCGGCGCTGAACGTGCCGTCGGGGTTGCGGCAGCCGAAATAGCCGCTGCCGATCTCCCAGATGATGTCGCCGCCATATTCGCGGTGATAGGGGCTGAAGCCGCCTTCACCGGTGTCGTGGGCGAAGCCGCCCTTCTTGGCGCCCTTGTTCAGCGCCCGCACGGCATTGGCCGACAGCGCACCGAAGCTCATCGCCGAGATGTTGAACACCGAGGCCGAGTAGGGCTGCTTGCAGTCCGGGCCGCCGATGGTGATGCGGAACGGATCCTTCGAGGGGCTGCGCGCGGCGATCGAGTGGTTCAGCCATTCGAACGGCTTGCCGTAGACGTCGAGCTGGGTGCCGAACGGCTTCTTGTCGAGCTGGCCCTTGGCGCGCTGGTAGACGATCGAGCGCTTGTCGCGGCTGAACGGCGCGCCGTCGGTGTCGCTCTCCAGGAAGTACTGGCGGATCTCGGGCCGGATCTCCTCGAGCAGGAAGCGGATGTGGGCCGCGATCGGATAGTTGCGCAGGATGCTGTGCTTCTTCTGCAGCACGTCGTGCACGCCCAGGCCAGCCAGCGCCGCCGCGATCAGGAACGGGATCAGGAACCCGGCATAGACCAGCGACAGCGCCAGGCAGACGATCGCCACCAGCACCGACAACGTGAAGACGACATAGCGCGGTGTGAAGGCAAGACCGATCGTATCCATGATGCTCCCCCTTGCGGCAGCCGAAACCACGGCAGCCTACCCGAAATTCGCCGGCTGGGATGACGTTGTTATGACTGTCGACGCTGCCCACCCAGCGTAGAGTGACGGCCGCAACGCGAAACCAACGGAGGAAACATGACCCCGCCCGCCCGCCGCGCCGCCCTGGCCGGCGTCCTGTCCCTGGCTGTGGCCGCAAGCACGGCCGGCGCGTTCGCCCAGGGCAGCACGCTGCGCATCGGCCTGGGCGATGATCCCGACGTGCTCGATCCCACCCTGTCGCGCACCTATACCGCGCGCATCGTCTTCGCCGCGGTGTGCGACAAGCTGTTCGACATCGACGCCAAGCTGAACATCGTGCCGCAGCTGGCGCTCGGTCACGAAACGTCAGCCGATGGCAAGACGGTGACCATCAAGCTGCGCCCCGGCGTGACGTTCCACGACGGCGTGCCCTTCGATGCCGCCGCCGCCAAGTACAGCCTGGAGCGGCACATCAATTTCAAGGGCTCGTTCCGCAAGCCCGAGCTGGCCTCGATCGACAGCGTCGAGGCCACAGGTCCGCTCACCATCAAGCTGAACCTCAAGGCGCCGTTCTCGCCACTGCTGGCCCAGCTCGCCGACCGCGCCGGCATGATGGTGTCGCCCCAGGCGGCGGAAGCCGCCGGCGACCGGTTCGGCCTCAAGCCGGTGTGCGCCGGTCCCTACAAGTTCGTCGAGCGCGTGCAACAGGATCGCATCGTGGTCGAGAAGTTCGCAGGCTACTGGAACAAGGACAAGGTCTTCATCGACCGCATCACCTACCTGCCGATCGTGAACGCCACCGTGCGGCTGCAGACCCTGCGCGCCGGCGGGCTGGACCTGATCGAGCGCGTGCTGGCCACCGACATCAAGGCGGTGCGCGACGATCCCCGGCTGAAGCTCAGCACGACCGTGTCGCTGGGCTGGTTCGGCCTGCTGGTCAACGTCGCCAACGGGCCCAAGGCCGACAACCCGCTGGGCAAGGATGCCCGCGTGCGCCAGGCCTTTGCGCTCAGCCTCGATCGCGAGGCGATCAACCAGGTCGTGTTCAACGGCGAGTTCGTGCCCGGCAACCAGTGGGTCAACCCGCAGAATCCCTACTACCAGGCCGCGTTCCCGGTGCCCAAGCGTGATGTCGCCAAGGCCAAGGCGCTCCTGAAGGAGGCCGGCGTCAACGGCCGGCTGGCGATCGACTTCATGGTCAGCAACACGCCGGAGGAGCGCGCCGTGGCCGAGCTGGTGCAGACCATGGCCGAGGAGGCGGGCTTCGACCTGAAGATCCGCGTCACCGAGGTCGCCACGGCCTTGAAGCTGGCCGAGTCGGGCGACTTCCAGCTCTACATGAACAACTGGAGCGGTCGCGCCGATCCCGACGGCAACTCGGTGATCTACCAGACCTGCGGCGCGCCGCAGAACATGGGCCACTACTGCGACAAGCAGATCGACGCCTGGCACCAGGAAGCGCGTGCCGCGAGCGACCCCGCCGTGCGCAAGGCGGCCTACGCCAAGATCACCGCCAAGTTCTTGACCGAGGGCTGGATCGTCTACGTCTACCACCCGCAGATCATGATCGTGCACACCGACAAGCTCGAAGGCTACCGGCCGATGCCCGACGGCCTGATCCGCGTGGTGGGATTGCGCCTGAAGTAGCCGATGCGCATCGCCGTCCTGGGCTGGG
>DATEIF010000576.1:0-13332 GCA_035279205.1 Vineibacter sp. | reverse complement strand
CGACCCGCAGCGCCAGAAAGCGGCCGCTCTCGTCCAGCGCCAGTTCCATGGTGGCAACCAGGTCGCGCGCATGGTTGTCGGTCAGGAAGCTTTCGGCGCGCTCGCAGGTCCAGCGCAGCGGGCGGTCGAGCCTGCGCGCGGCCCACGGCATCAACGCGGTCTCGGGATAGAGCGTGAACTTGGGCCCGAAGCCGCCACCCACATCGGGTGTCACCAGCCGCAGCTTGTCACGCGGCCGCTTCAGCACCCGATCGCACAGCAGCTTGTGCGGGATATGGGCGCCCTGCGAAGCGAACGTCACGGTCGTCACATCGGACGCTGAATCGTGCGTCGCCACCACGGCGCGCGGTTCCAGGTAGTTCGCCAGGATCCGGTTGAAGCGCTGCGAGACGCTCACGACACGCGCCGCGCGGGCGAAGGCGGCATCGACCGCCGACTTGTCGCCCTTGCGCCAGGTGCACATCAGGTTGCCGGGCACGCTGTCGTGCAGCAGCGGCGCCTCGGGTTTCAAGGCGTCGTCGCCGGCAACGACGGCGGGCAGCATCTCGTAGTCGACCTCGATCAATTCGGCGGCGTCGCGCGCCTGGTCGAGCGACGGCGCCACCACCATGGCGACGATCTCGCCGGCATAGCGCACACGGTCGACGGCGATCGAGGGCCGCTGCGGTTCGCGGTGCCGCTCGCCGTCGATGCCCTTGATCTCGCTGATGGCCGGCAGGTGGCCGACCTCGCCGTCGGCGTCGGCGCCGGTCAGCACGGCCACGACGCCCGGCGCGGCGCGGGCCGTCTCGGTGTCGATCCGCGTCAGCCGCGCATGGGCGTAGGGCGAGCGCAGGAAATACACATGCAAAGCATCGCGCCCGGCGAGGTTTTCGGTGAACCGGCCGCGTCCGGTAAGCAGGCGCGGATCCTCCAGGCGCTTCGCGGGAATGCCGAGTCCGACAAGGGCTGTATCGGGCATATCACCCTTCTCCCCGCGCAGGCGGGGAGAAGGTGCCCCGAAGGGGCGGATGAGGGGCTTCGCGGTGGCGCGATGCATAAGAGGGTTCGCAGTGGAGTCGGCTCATCTGGACCTCGTTCGATTGTCGGCAGTGCAAAAGCCCCTCATCCGGCGCTTCGCGCCACCTTCTCCCCGCCTGCGCGGGGAGAAGGGGCTAAGCCGCCAGCGTGCGGCGGAAGGCGCCGAGCGCCACGTCGATGTCCTCGCGCGTGACGTCGAGATGGGTGACCACGCGGATCATGCTCTGCGAGAAGGCGCCAATGCCGACATTCTCGGCCTTCATCGCCTGCATCAACTTCGGTGCCGTCCACCCGGGCTTGGTGACGTCGAAATAGATGATGTTGGTTTCGATGCCGGCGGCATCGACGCGGATGCCCTTGATGTCGGCGAGGCCCTCGGCCAGGCGCTTGGCGTTGCCGTGGTCCTCGGCCAGTCGGTCCCAGTGGTGGTCCAACGCGTGCAGCGCACCGGCGGCGATGATGCCGGATTGGCGCATCGAGCCGCCGAGCTGCTGCTTCACGCGCCACGCCTCGTGGATGAAGTCCTTGGGCCCGGCGAGGATGGCGCCGACCGGCGCGCCCAGGCCCTTGGTGAAGTCGAGCCACAGCGTGTCGCACGGCGCGGCAAACTTGGCGGCCGGCACGCCGGAGGCGACACAGGCGTTGGGCAGGCGGGCGCCGTCCATGTGCAGCTTCAGCCCGTGCCGCCGCGCCGCGGCACCGACATCCTCCAGCGCCGACAACGCCCACACGGCGCCGCCGCCGCGGTTGGAGGTCTGCTCGACCTCGACCAGACGCGAACGCGGCGCATAGCGGTTGTTGGGATCCTTGACCGCGGCATCGACCATGGCGCCGGTGAAGGTGCCGCGCGGCCCGTCGAGCGGGTGGAACATCACGCCCGCATTGGCACCGGGGCCGCCACCCTCCGACGTGATGATGTGGGCTTGGCGGTCGCAGATGATCTCCTCACCCGGCCGGCAATGCACGCGGATCGCGATCTGGTTGCACATGGTACCGGACGGTAGGAAGACGGCGTCCTCCTTGCCCAGCATGGCGCACACCTTCTCGCGCAGCCGGTTGACCGAGGGGTCTTCGAATTTCTGCTCGTCGCCCACCTCGGCCTCGGCCATCGCCTTGCGCATGGCCGGCGTCGGCTTGCTCTTGGTGTCGCTGTAGAGATCGATGAAACGGTTCTGCATGATGGCTCTGAGCCTCAGGAAGGAATGGCGGCGCCATTGAATATCGCCGGCGGCGGGCGAACAATAGACGGAACCGGCATGCTTCCATAGGAGTTCCGCATGGCCCCCCACGATGCACGCAATACGACTGTAACCGCGGCCGCGGATGAGGTGCTGTATGCCGCCGACGGTCCGGTCGCGACCATCACGCTCAACGCACCCCAGCGCATGAACACGATCTCGCGACCGATGCTGGATGCCCTGTCGGCGGCCCTGATGCAGGCCGGCGACGATGCGGCGATCCGGGTCATCATCCTCACCGGCGCCGGCGACAAGGCCTTCTGCGCCGGCCTCAACCTGGAAGCGCAGAAGACCGGCACCGACAGCATCGGCCTGGGCCAGGCTTTCATGCGCACCACCATCGACCTGCGCAACACGCCGCCCACGGTCCTGCATAACATCGACAAGCCCGTGGTCTGCGCGCTCAACGGGGCGGCCGCCGGCTATGGCCTGGACATCGCGCTGGGCGCCGATATCCGCGTCATGGCGCGCTCGGCCAAGCTGGCGGCGAGCTACGCCAAGCGCGGCGTGTTGCCGGAGTCGGGCGGTACCTGGTATCTGCCGCGCCTGCTGGGTTGGTCGAAGGCGGCGGAGCTGATCTTCACCGGCCGCACGTTGTCGGCGGAGGAGAGTTTGGGCCTGGGGTTGGTATCGCGCGTGGTCGACGATGGCACGGCGCTGGCGGCGGCGCGCCAGGTCGCGGCCGAGATCGCCGCCAATGCGCCGCTGGCGGTGCAGGCTGCCAAGCGCATGATGCGCATGGGCTGGAACGAGCCGTTCACCGAGCACGTGCACCACGTGTTTCTGCAATTGCTGCCGCTGTTCGCGACCGAGGATATGAAGGAGGGCATCGCCGCCTTCATGGAAAAGCGGGCACCTCAGTTCAAGGGACGATGATGTCTGTACTGGCTAAGCGCGTGGCGTTGAACGGCGTGCGGGCGGTGGGCCTTGCCCTGGCTGTGATCGCGGTGCCGGTCGTATCGACGTGGGGCCGGCCGCCGGCCGTCGAAAGCGCGCAGGCCCAGAACGCGCAGCTCGATGCGATGGTCAAGCGGCTGAACGACCTCGGGATCAAGAACGGCAACCAGCCGTTCACGCTCGACAACGTCCTTCGCGCCACGACGCTCAACATCGATGCCCGCGCCTGGCAGCATCTCACCGACGAGGATCTGGCGGCGTTCACCTTGCTGCCGCGGCTGGCCAACATCGACATCGGTCGCGGCAAGGTCACCACGGCCGGCATTGCGCGGCTGGCGCGGCTGCCCGAGTTGCACAGCCTGGGGCTCTATGGCCTGTCGATCGACGACGCGTTGCTGGAGGCGTTGGCGTCGGCACCGAAACTGGCGGTGCTGAATCTGGGCAGCACGCGCGGCTGGACTGATGCGGGCCTGACGTATGTCGCGAAGATCCGGAACCTGCGGTCGTTGACGCTGGACCGTGCCGAGATCACCGACGCCGGCCTCGCGGCGCTGGCGTCGTCCAAGACGCTCGAGACCCTGTCGCTGCAGCAGATGCCCAATGTGACGGACGAAGGGCTCAAGCATGTCGCGGCGTTGGCCAACCTGCGCACGCTGGGCCTCAACTTCACTCGCATCAACACCGGCTTGTCGTACCTGGCGACGTCGCGCACCCTGCAGCAGCTCAGCCTGATGAACACCGCCGTCGATGATCGGGGCGCCGTGCATTTGGCTGGCATCACCTCGCTGCGGCGGCTCTTCATCTGGGGCACGGCGATCACCGACGAGTCGATGAAGGCGATCGGTGGGCTGGAGAACCTCGAGACGCTCTATCTCAACCGCACCAAGGTCACGGACGCGGGGCTGGAGGCGCTGCGCAACCTGAAGCACCTGAAGATCCTGTGGGTGAGCGAGACGGCGGTGGGCGATGCCGGCATGGCGGCACTGGTCGACCTGCCGCTCAGCCGCATCACCATCGACGAGACCCAGGTCGGCGACGTCGGACTGGCGGCACTGAGTCGTATTCCGACTTTGGTCGCTATCAGCGTGCGCAAGGCGAAGATCACCGAGGCCGGTGTCGATGCGGCGCGCAAGGCGTCACCGAAGTTGCGCATCACGCGATAGCGCAGTCGCAAGAAAATACACGCGTCACAATTCAGACACGGATGGTGTCGCACGCATGAACGGCACGCGCGTCTGCGTTGCCGACGTGAACGATTCGGCCCCGCTCAAGGAACGTGCGGCCACTTCGCCCGTTCATGGTGCGTCAACGGCCCACGTGTCCCGATGGGCCGAGGAGGGCACCATGCCGCTCGCACCCCTCATCCTCGCTTATCTCGCTCCGTTCATGTGGTTGACGATCGTCGGCGCGGCCTACGGCCTGCCGCTCGAAGCGTCGCATCCCGCGATCGGGGAGCGCGCCCGTGAATGATGCCGCGCGCGCCGCGGCTCGGACTCGCATTCTGCTGCTGGCCGTCAGCTTCATGACGATCGGTGCCGCGGGCGCGGTGCTGGCGCATGATGATCACGATTGGATGCGAGTCGACAATTTCCGCAATCCCATCACGGGAGAGCATTGCTGCGGCGAGAATGATTGCGCCGTGGTTCCGGCCTCGGATGTCGAGCTCGTGCCGGACGGCTGGAAGATCCTCAGCACCGGCGAGCGCATTCCCGAGCGCGAGACCTTGCGCAGCAAGGACGGACGGTTCTGGCGCTGCCACCAACCCAATGGCAAGCGCCGCTGCTTCTTCGCACCGCCGGGCATGAGTTGATCCTGGGAGCGCGGGCGTCCCGCTCGCTCATGCCAGGCGACAGCAAAGCTTTCGCCCTGATGCGGGCCAGAGGCCCGCGCTCCCAGGGAAGCTCAGGAGCGCGCCACCGGCAGGCCGAGCGCGTTCCAGCGCTCCATGCCGCCACGCAGGACCGCGATGCGCGGGAAGCCTGCTGCCGCAAGGCTGTCGGCGGCGCGCGCGGAGCGCTTGTCGGTGCGGCACACCAGCACGATGTCACGGTCGTGCCAGCGCGCGAGGTCGGCGGTGCCATCGACGATGGCGTCGACCGGCACGTTCACCGCGCCACCGATATGGCCCAGCGGTCCATCGAACTCGTCGGCACCGCGGACGTCGATCATGACCGGCGCGTTCGTGCTGCCGGTCAAGTCGGCGCACTCGATCCACCGGACGGGACGCTGCAGGCCTACCAGCTGCTTCAGTTTTGACAGCATCAGTCGGCTCCTCGGCGTGTCATGCGCCGACGATCGCGTGCTCGTGGTTGAGCCACAGCGGCGAGCGCGGCAGGTCGATGAAGGTCTGCTCGTCGGCCAGCAGCGCTTTGCCGGCGGCACGCGCCGCGGGATCCGTCATCGCGCGCTCGAAGGCTGCCATGTCCGGCCACCACAGCTCGGCAATGCCGTCGAACGGCTCGGGCGCCTTGCGCGACTGGCGCAGCCCGTCGTTGAGCGGCGTTGCCAGCGTGTGGCTCTGCACGTAGCGGCAGATGCCCAGTGCCGCGGCATGGCTGCGCACCAGCGGTCCGTGTTGATGGCGCCAGTAGTCGTGGAACTGGGCGAGGCTCAGATGCGGCAACCGGCGCAGGCAGAAGGTGAGCTTGATCATCGGCATGCGCCGACGATGCCACTGCTCGGCGCGGCGTCATAGTGCGAAAGCGCGCGCCGACCGGCATTGACTCTTGCGTCCGCCGGCTTGACCGTGCGGCACGAATGAGAATGTTGGGGAGGACGACGATGAAAACCGGATTCAACATGCGCCGGCGGGCGGCGCTGGGTGTGCTCGGCGGTGCCGTGGCGGCGCCGATGGTGGCGCGCGCGCAGGAGCAATGGCCCAACCGCCCGGTGCGCTACATCAACCCGTTCCCGGCCGGCGGTGCCACCGACACGCTCTCGCGGCTCTACTGCCAGAAGATGAGCGAGCTGACCGGCCAACAGTTCATCGTCGAGAACCGAGGCGGCTCTGGCGGCGATGTCGGCGTCGACGTCGTCGCCAAGGCGGCACCCGACGGTTACACCGTCGGCCTGGGCGGCATCGCCTCGCACGCGATCTCGCCGACGCTCAAGAAGGGCCAGCTCACCTTCGACCCGGAGAAGGACTTCACATTCGTCACCAACCTGTGGTGGCTGCCCAACATGCTGGTGGCCAACATGGATTTGCCGGCCAAGACGGTGCCCGAGCTGATCGCGCTTCTGAAAAAGAATCCCGGCAAGTATTCCTATGCCTCGGCCGGCAACGGCACGACGCTGCATCTCTCGGGTGAGCTGTTCAAGCAGCTGACCGGGGTCGACATGCTGCATGTGCCTTATCGGGGCGCCGCGCCCGCGATGGTCGACCTGCTGGCGGGCCAGGTCCACATGATCTTCGACAACATCCCGGGCGCGCTGGCGCAGTACCGGCCGGGCAAGGTGCGCGGCTTTGCCGTCACCAGCGTTCAGCGCAGCCAGGCGGCGCCCGACATCCCGGCGCTGGCCGAATTCCTGCCCGGCTTCGACATCCGCTCATGGACCTGCCTGGTCGGGCCGGCCAAGCTGCCCGCGCCGATCATCGAGCGCATGTCCAGCTTCAGCAAGAAGGCGCTGGAGAGTCCTGACCTGGTCAAGGCCTATATCGACCTCGGCGCCACGGCCTGGTGGTCGACGCCCAAGGATGTCACCGCCTACCGCGCCAGCGAGGAGGCCCGGCTGGCCGAGATCATCCGCAAGGCCGGCGCCAAGGTGGATTAGCTGCTCCCCCACCCTGGCTTTGTTGGGGGAGGGATTTCTAACCCATTGATCTGCCACGAATATCGCTGTTTGACTCAGCCGCCGCGATCCTTATATTCGCGCCCTTCTTCCGGAGAACGTGGAATTGCGCCTTAAGGCGCGGTTCCCGCCCGGGCGCCATCGCCCGATCACGGCCTATCCGGACAAACGCGAGTGAAGGAAAACCGAGCGTGAGCAAGCGCGAGAATTCGAAGTACAAGATCAATCGCCGCCTGGGCGTGAACCTGTGGGGCCGGCCCAAGAGCCCCATCAACAAGCGTGAGACTCGCCCCGGCCAGCACGGCGCCAAGCGCACCAAGCCGACCGACTTCGGCAAGCAGCTGATGGCCAAGCAGCGCATCAAGGGCTACTACGGCAACGTCAGCGAGCGCCAGATGCGGCGCTACTACCAGGAAGCCATCCGTCGCAAGGGCGACACCGGCGAGAACCTGATCGGCCTGCTCGAGCGTCGCCTGGACGCCATCGTCTACCGCATGAAGTTCGCCGCCACCGTGTTCGCCGCGCGCCAGCTGGTCAGCCACCGGCACGTGAAGGTCAACGGCCGGCGCGTCAACATTCCCTCCTATCAGGTGCGCGACAACGACCTGATCGAGCTCAGCCCGGCGGCCAAGCAGCTGGCCGTGGTGTTGGAAGCCACGCAACTCGCCGAGCGCGAGGTGCCAGGCTACATGGAAGTCGATCACAAGGATATGAAGGGCAAGTTCCTGCGCGCCCCGAGCCTGGCCGACGTGCCCTACCCGGTGCAGATGGAACCCTCGATGGTGGTCGAGTTCTACAGCCGCTGATTTTTTCCCTCCCCCACGAAGTGGGGGAGGTGGCCGAAGGCCGGAGGGGGACCCGACGTGGTCCCCATTACCGAGATCGCGTCGGCTCCCCTCCGCCCCTTCGGGGCACCTCCCCACTGTCGTGGGGAGGGTGATGTTCTACTGCGTTGCGGCGGGCTTCTCGGTGCCGGGCTTGTCGGCGGATGCGCCCTTCTCGCCGGCGGGCTTCTTGGGGTCGGCCAGCATCTTGCCGGTCATCGGCACGAAATAGACACCCAGATCCTTGCGCGAGTGGACCTTGCCGTCCTCGTCCTTGGTGAAGACGTAGAGGAACTGCTCGCGCTTGAAGGGCTGGCCCATGGGGATCACCATGCGGCCGCCGGGCTTGAGCTGCGCCAGCAGCGGCGGCGGCACGAACTGGGCGGCGCAGGTGACCATGATCAGGTCGAAGCCGTCCTTCTCTTCCGGCCAGCCGAAGAAGCCGTCGCCGATGCGGGTCTCCACGTTGTCGTAGCCCAGCGGCTTGAAGATGCGCCCGACTTCCTTGCCCAGCGGCTCGACGATCTCGATCGAGTACGCCTTCTTCACGATGCGCGACAGCACCGAGATCTGGAAGCCCGAGCCAGTGCCGACCTCCAGCGCCACGCTGTCGGCCGTCGGCTTGCACAGCTGAGTCATGTAGGCCTGGCCGCGATAGTCCGATAGCGCCGAGCCGAAGCCGATGCGCCAGGGCTTGGACTTCTCCTCGTAGGCCACTGTGGCGAACGCCGAGCGGGCGGCGAAATCGTAGTGGTAGAATTCGCGCGGCACCTCGTTGAAAGCGCGCAGCACGTTGGGATCGGCCTCGTTGAAATGGGCCTTGAGCACGTTCTCGATCGTGGCCAGCGCGCCCTTGCGCCGGCCGCGCACGATGTCGAACTGCTCGCGCGTCAAGGTCGTGGGCCGATCGCATGCCTTCATCGCCGCCAGGTAGGAATCGTAGCCCCAGCCGCCGGCCTGCGGCGTGGGAGTCGCTGCCGCCACCCCGGGCAGTACGCCACCGGCGGCAGCGAGTGAAGAAAGCATGAAGGAGCGTCGAAGCATGGGGTTCCCCTTTATTGTACCGTCTTACGCCGACCGGCCACGGGCGATGCGGCCGGTCATGGGAATGAAATAGACACCGACGTCGCGGCGCGACTGGATGCGGCCGTCGCTGTCCTTGCTGAACACGTACAGCACCTGCTCGCGCTTGAAGGGCTGGCCGACCGGGATGATCAGCCGGCCGCTGCCCGGCTTGAGCTGCTTCAGGAGGTCCGGCGGCACGTGCTGCGCCACGCAGGTCACCATGATGATGTCGAAGCCGTCCTTTTCCTCGGGCCAGCCGAAATAGCCGTCGCCGACCCGGCTCTCGATATTGTCGAAGCCCAGGGGCGTGAAGATCTTGGCGACCGCCCGCCCCAGCGGCTCGATGATCTCGATCGAGCGCGCCTTGGAAACGATGCGCGACAGGATCGAGATCTGGTAGCCCGACCCGGTACCGATCTCTAGCGCCGTCTCACCGGCCTTGGGTCGCGCCAGCTGGGTCATGTAGGCCTGCCCCAGGAAGTCCGACAGGGCCGAACCGAAACCGATCGCCCACGGCCGCGGATACCAGTCGTAGGCGTCGCGCGCGAACGATCCGTTGCTGCTGTAGTTGAAGTGATAGTACTCGCGCGGCACTTCACTGAAGGCGCGCATCACGTCGGCATCGGCGCTGCCGAACTTGCCGGCGAGATAGACCTCAAGCTGCTGCAGGGCGTGCGCGCGTTTCTGGCGCACCGCGTCGAAAGTCCGTTCCGTCAGATCGGTGCGCCGGCCGCTGGCCTGCATGGCCCGGCCGTAGGCGTCAAAGGTCCAGTACCGATCCTGATGGGCGGTGGCCGTGCCGGGGAGCAGCGACAGAGAGGTGGCGCCTGCCAGGACGGAACGCCGTGACAGGACGGTAGGGGCGCGACAAGCCCGGTTCATCATACGCTGTGCCGTGTTCCCGGCATTGTTGGAACCACCATGACGGCACCCATTATACCAGCAAGTGCCAAAAGCTTGAAGCAGATGGAAAGCGCAGGCCCCTGCGAATGAGCTAGCCGCCGCGGCTGATGCGGCCGGTCATGGGGATGAAGATCACGCCGAGGTCGCGGCGCGAGCGTACGCGGCCATCGGCGTCCTTGGTGAACAGGTAGAGGAACTGCTCGCCCTTGAAGGGCTGGCCGATGGGCACGACCAGCCGGCCGGTGCCGGGCTTGAGCTGGCGCAGCAGGTCGGGCGGCACGTGCTGGGCGGCGCAGGTCACCATGATGACGTCGAAACCGCCTGCCTGCTCGGGCCAGCCATGGTAGCCGTCGCCGACCCGGGTCTCGATGTTATCGAAACCCAGTGGTGCGAAAATCTTGCTCACCGCCCGGCCCAGCGGCTCGATGATCTCGATCGAGCAGGCCTTGCGCACGAGCCGCGACAGCAGGGCGATCTGGTAGCCCGAGCCCGTGCCGATCTCCAGCGCGGCGCCATCGGCCTTGGGCTGCGCCAGCTGGGTCATGTAGGCCTGTACCAGCAGGGCCGACAGGGTCGAGCCGAAGCCGATCGGCCAGGCGCGCGGAAACCAGTCATAGGCATCGCGGGCGAACGAGGCGTTGCTGGCGTAGTCGTAGTGGAAGTACTCGCGCGGCACCTCGGCGAGGGCACGCATCACGTCGGGATCGGCGCGGCCCAGCTCGCCCTGCAGCCAGGTCTCCAGCTGCTGCAGCACATGGGGGCGCCGCTGACGCACCTGGGCAAAGGTCGTTGCGGTGAGATCGGTGCGGCGCTCGCTGGCCCGCATGGCCTCGGCATAGGCGGCGAATGTCCAGTCGGCGGTGCCGCGCGCGGCAGCGCCGGATCCGATCAGGGGCAGGCAGGCCGTTCCGGCCAGGGCAGCGCGGCGTGACAGGCGCATCGCGGGCTCCCGGTCATGTCGGACGCTGCCGGGTGATGGGCATCGTCAGCAGCACCATGATGTACAGCAGGATACCGATCAGCGGCAGGATCTTGAAGCCGACGGACGCCGCCAGCAGGTTGGCCAGGGGCGTCGAGACGATGGAGCAGGCGCCGTTCACCGCCCACGCCCAAGGCAGGAACGCCAGCCGCGCGCCCTGGAACTGGCTCAGCCCCAGTGCCATCGGCATGCCCAGCGCCACCGACAGGGGGGCTGCCAGCGCGATCACGATCAGGATCTGCGCCGCCGTCGGTGCCGCCGCGGTGGCCGCCAGCACCGGGTCGAGGCCCACGAACAGCAGCTCGGCCCAGCCCGCGATCACCGCCACGGCGTAACCCAGTCCCACCATCGGCCTGGTGCGGAAGCGTTCGGCCAGGTAGCTGCCGGCGCCCGAGCAGACCAGCATGGTGGCCAGCACCAGGCCGAAGGCCAGCACGCGGTCGTGCAGGTACTGCGCGGCTTTTTCGATCAGGTAGATCTCGAGGAACAGGAAACCCAGTCCCAACCCGGCGAAGTAGGCCATGGCGCGCAGGAACTGACCGGCCGGCAGCCGGCCGCCCGACGGGCGCACCAGCGGCAGCAGCAGCACGACCAGCGCGATGACAATGGCCTGGGCCAGCACCGCGATGGCGATCAAGGTGACCAGCTCTTCGCGCGGCACCAGCTCGATGCGGTCGAGGATGGTCTCGATCTGGCGCAGCGGCAGCACCGCGTTGAGGAACGGCCGGTCCAGGGTCGGCGGCGCCAGGCGGAAGAAGGCGTGATAGGGCGACGGTGCACCGGCCAGGGTTGCCGCCGCTTCCTCCATCATGGCATCGCGCGGGTCGCCGGACGGTGCTTCGACCGTATCGAACGACACCACCGGCAGCTCGTTGAAGATGCGCACGCCGGCCGGATCGATGCCGGGAAAGTAGATCGGATCGAACGAGCGCTGATCGCAGAACTGGCGCACGGCCTCGATAGCGGCCGCCGTCCATGGTGCGCGCGATATCAGGATGCGCACGTTCCACGCCGATCGGTAGATTACCAGGTGGCGCTCAGGCTGGGCGACGCCGGCGGCGGCCAGTGCATAGCGCGCCGTGCGCATCATCTTGACCGCATAGACCGTGAACTCGCGGATCGAGACCGGGATCGACAGCATGCCCTGTGGCGATAAGTGCGCGATGTAGCCGGCCAGCACCTCGACCGACAGTGCCGCGCGATTGGTGTCGGACTGCGTGAGGAAATCGCGGCCGATATCGATGACGTCGAACGGGCCGTCGGCACCGACGGCATTGACCGCGGTCGGGCCCAGATCGCGGATCGTGACATCAGGCCGGGCCGGAAAGGCGGGCGCCGGGCCCAGCCCCCTCAGCAGGGCGTCACGCAAGGTGCGATCGGGTTCCAGCACGGTGACGTGGGCGGCGCCGATGCCCAGCGCCTCATGGATGCGAAAGCCCCCGGCGCTGCCCAGCAGCAGCACACGCTGCGGCGGGCGCAGCTGGTAGGGCAGCGCATCGAGCGCGGCACCGAAATAGCCGGTGTCGATCGTCGTCGACTTGGGCAGCGACGCCAGCCGGTTGCCGTCGGCATAAAGGCCAAAGGCGCGCGGCAGGGTGGCGTCCTCGACCACGCCGGTGTTGTTCGACATGTCGAGGTCCAGCCGCTCGGTGAAATTGTCGAGCAGCTGGTAGAAGCCCTTGGGCGAGGTACGGGTGGCCACCACACGGCTGTCAGCCGTGTTCATCGGCCCGAAGATCTCCTTGTACTCGTTGATGCGCGCCTGGTTGTACAGGCACACCAGCGCTTCAGCCGCCAACAGCGCCACGAGAGTCGCGATACCCCATTTCATTCCTCCCCACGAAGTGGGGAGGTGGCCCGAAGGGCCGGAGGGGAGCCCACGAGGTTTCTGTAACGAAGACCCCGTCGGCTTCCCATCCGGCCTTCGGCCACCTTCCCCACTGCGTGGGGAAGGGAGAAAAGCCGCCAGCCAGCCGGCCAGCGCCAGCGGCGCCAGAAGGCCCGCGATCAGGTAGAACGGGTGGACCACGAACATCAGGCCCAGCACCAGGGCCGCGCCCATGCCGGCGCCGGCGAGGTCGTAGGCGTAGACGCGTCCGATCGCGGCGCTGTGAACCATGAAGTAGAGCGAGATGTAGAGCCCGACCAGGAAGAAGAACGGGAACAGCGCGGCGTAGTACTGCGCGATGTTGGTGAGTTGGTCGGCCCACAGCTGCTTGTTCTGCAGCTCCAGCGGATTGAACGGCACGATGGTGGTCCAATGCCAGCCCAGCGCCGCCGCCACGATCAACAATGGCGGGATTGCCGGCAGCAGCACGCTGGCATGGCGCAGGATCGGGCGCTGGAAGAGGGCGGCGACAATGCCGCTGGCCGCCAGCCCGACCATGGTCATCGAGATGACCCAATAGCCGTACTCCGACCAGCTCGCGATGGCGAAAAAGCGTGTCAGCGCGATCTCGAAGCCGATCGCGGCCATCGACACCAGAAACAGCGGCAACAGACGCGCGGGGCTCGCATGCGCGGCTACATCAGTCGACACCAGCGAACCCCGCTCCCGTCAGCTCGAGGCTCGCGCCCCCGTCGCGGGTCACTGTAGCTGACTTTCTTCCCTCCCCCA
>DATEIF010000575.1:0-3651 GCA_035279205.1 Vineibacter sp. | reverse complement strand
CCCTCGCTGCGCTCGGGATGACAGTATGGCAACAGCGGTTGTCAGCGTCCGCGTCGATGTGGGATGACGTTCCTTCATGGAAGGTACGGGCTGGTGACGGATCAAGCCAAGCTCGGCGACGCCCTGCGGCAACGCCGACTCGAACTGAAATGGACGCTGGAGCACCTGGCGCAGGAAAGCGGCGTCAGCCGCGCCGCCATCTCCAAGATCGAGCGCGGCGAAAGCGGCGCCACCACCACCGTGCTGGGACGCCTGGCCGAGGCGCTCGATCTCAGCATCTCGCAGCTGGTCGGCGGCCGGCAGAGCGAGCCGGTGCTGCACATCCCGCGCGCGCTGCAGCCCGTCTTTCGCGAGGAGGCGACCGGCTTCGAGCGCCGCTCGCTGTCGCCGCTCTATCTCGGCCGCGGCATCGACTTCGTGCTGAACCGCCTGCCCGGCAAGACCAAGACCGGCCCCTTCCCGGCCCACCGCCAGGGCGTGGAGGAGCATCTCTACGTCACCAAGGGCCGCCTGAAGGTCACGCTCGAGGGCCAGGCGCATACGCTGCAGGCCGGTGACTTCCTGTTCTATCGCGGCGATCTGAACCACACGTTCGAGAACCTGTCGAACGAGGCCTGCGAGTACTTCATCGTCATCGACAGCACGCGCCTGCGTTAGCGCCGCGCGGGACTCGATCGCTTCCCGGGAGTCCCGGGAGGATGCGACAGCAGCAGCCGTGCGTTGACCAACAAAATGGAAATGTTGGTCAACCTCGCCGGCCGCGGCGCTGAGCGAAGCGACGGGTTGTTCCGTTGCGCACGGCGCAATTCTCCTATAGTAGATAAATTCTCTACATAAAGAATTCACCATGGGAGTGAATCATGACATTCAAGCAAATCACGCTGATCGATCAGGAGATCAGGCGCGAAGGCGGCCGCGATCTCGCGTCACCGACACGGCGCGTCGCCGCCTGTGGCGTGCTGCACAACCCCTTTGCCGGCAAGCCGCCGATCGATGACTTCTCGGCGCTGGTCGACCTCTCGGTGCAGGCCGGCGAGGTGCTCACCGCGCGGGCACTGGCGGCGCTCGCGCCGCTGAAGCCGCGCGGCTACGGCAAGGCGGCACTGGTGGGCACCGCGGGCGACCTCGAGCACGGCGCCAGCATGATCCATGTCCGCATCGGTCTTGCCATGCGGCGCGGCGCCGGCGGCGGACCGGCGCTGATCCCGGGCAACGCCAAGGTCGGCGGCGCGGGTGCCGCCATCGACATCATCTTCGGCGGCCTGGAAGATGCCTGGGACTACGACGCCATGGACACCATGACGGTGTCGATCCCCGACGCGCCCAGGCCGGATGAGATCCTGCTGGCGGTGGCGTTCCTGGGCGGCACGCGCCCCAACGCGCGCATCAAGGGCGCGGCCCAGGCGCAGGTGGCACAGGCGGTGCGCGAGATCAGGGGCGGCTGATCACGGGAAACCGTGCCATAACCCAGCCCCGGCAGCGGTCACGGAATTAATCGATGAAGCGTGCTTGCGTCATTCGCCACCTCGCCTTCGAGGATCTCGGCATCCTGGCGCCGGTCCTGGCGGCACACGGCTACGACATCGCCTACCGCGAGGCCGGCGTCGATGATATCGGCCCTGCCTTGGCCGCGGCGACCGACCTGCTCGTCGTGCTGGGCGGGCCGATCGGCGCCTACGAGGATGCGTCCTATCCCTACCTCACCGGGGAGCTGCAACTGATCGAGCGCTGCCTGCGCAACGAGACGCCGGTGCTCGGCATCTGCCTGGGCGCCCAGCTCATGGCGCGGGCGCTGGGCACGAAAGTATACCCGGGAACCAAGGAGATCGGCTTCAGCCCGATCACCTTGACCGAGACCGGACGACGCTCATGCCTGCGATGGATCGATGATGCGGACGGCGTCGTGCTGCACTGGCATGGCGACACGTTCGACCTGCCCGACAAGGCCGAGCGCCTGGCGTCGACACCGGCCACGCCCAACCAGGCTTTCATCGTGGGTCGCCACGCGCTTGCCCTGCAGTTCCATCTCGAGGCGGACCCCGCGGGCTTCGAACGCTGGTTGATTGGGCACACCGCAGAGCTGGCTGCCGCAAAAATCAGCGTACCGTCATTGCGGGCAGCCGCGGCGGCCAAGGGCGCCGCGACCGCGCACGCCGGACGCAAGGTCTTCGATGCGTGGCTCGGCACAATAACGACTGCGTGAACTGCTGATCGTTGTGTGACACAGCGCGCATGTCATGCGCGTCGATGATCGGCGCGCCAACCTAACCCACCTCTTGAGGTGGTAATAATTCTGGTCATTGATTCAGCCTGATACGCAGCATTGCCTGCGCCGTGGGTTAATTCATCGGATGCCGGGCGACGCTGCAAGGCGCTGATGATGCGCAATTTTATTGGGTATTTCGTGCACCGCGCAGACGGATAGGTCTCGTCACAAATGCCCAATCGCGATATTCTATTATCGTGCGTTGGGCGAGCGGCTTCGGCGGGTTGATTGTGGGGACAGTCTGCCGCGGGAGAAGCTGCAAAGCCCGCTCCGGGTTACGGGGTCAGCCAGCAAGAAGTTAACTGGTTCTCACGCCGGAGGGGTGGCGTGCCTGATGATTTTTCGCTGGCGTCGCCTGCGCAAGCAGCTGCCGCCGGCACACGGGCCGATGCGCTGAAGCCGGGTACGCGCATCTGGACCTACAGGATCGGCAAGGTTCTGCGGCATGACGCGTACTGCATCACGTACGCGGCGCGCGATGCCGTGCTGGAACACGATGTTGCCATCACGGAATACCTGCCGGCACATGCCGCGATGCGCACGGCAGACCTCACGGTGGTGCCGCGCTCGACGCGGTGGTCCGAGGATTATCGCTGGGGCCGCGATCGTTTCCTGGCCGAGGCCCGGGCGCTCGCCGAGCTGGCCGGCACGCCGGGCATCGTGCAGATCTGCGACTGCCTGGAGGCCAATGGCACGGCCTATCGCGTGGCACTGCGCATTGCCGGCGAGGCGCTGAGCGTTCGTCTGGCCCGCCAGGGCACGCTGGCGCCGGAGGCGATCGACCGCCTGTTGCCCTCGCTGCTGGACGGCCTTGAGCGCGTGCATGCCAAGGGCGTGCTGCATCTCGACATCCAACCGTCGAAAGTCATTCTTGATGCGCAGGGCAACGCGACCCTCGTGGGGTTCAGTGCCGCGCAGGCGGCGCTGGCATCGCGCCAGCCGTCGATCCCGGTGGACCGCACGCCGGGTTACGCCGCCATCGAGCAGTTCTCCGACGGCCAGGCCGGCGGCCACACCGATATCCATGGTCTCGCCGCGACGCTCTATCATTGCGTCACCGGCGCCGCACCGGTGCCGGCGATCAAGCGGCTGGCCGAGCGGCTGATACCGGCGCGGCAACAGGCGGCGGGACGCTACCCTTACGGCTTGTTGGCCGCCATCGACGCCGGGCTTGCCTTCCGCTCATCAGGTCGGCCGGCCTCGATTGAGGCATGGCGTGCGTCATTCGACGCGCAGGAACCAGCGCCGGGCGCGACAGCGGTGCCGGCCAGGGCGGATGCCATCGCCGTCGTCCCACCCGCGATCGTGCTACCCTCTCGGCCACAGCCCACCGTGTTGTCTGACGCACCGGCAACGGAGCGCCATCGATCGCGCCTGACGCGCCT
>DATEIF010000574.1:0-7897 GCA_035279205.1 Vineibacter sp. | reverse complement strand
CTGCATCGAGCCCGACAGGCTGGGCGGACGCGACACCGAGAGCTGACCCGTGCCCCAGAGAATCTTGGCGCCGTCGGCCAGGATCAGCACCAGCGCATAGGTGAACAACAGCTGGTACAGCTCTTCACGCTGGTACAGATGGCGCAGCAGGAAGTACTCGATGACGACGCCCAGTACCGTCACGCCCAGGGCGGCCGCCAGCGCAGCGAGCCAGAAGTACTCGGTGCCCGGCCCCACCCAGCTCATGACCTGCCAGGAGAGATAGGCGCCGAACATGTAGAAGGAGCCGTGGGCGAAATTCAGCACGCGCAGCACGCCGAAGATCAGCGACAGGCCGGCCGCGATCGTGAACAGGAACATCCCGGCCGTAAGTCCGCCCAGGAACTGGCCGAACAGGAATGCAGGCTCCGGCATGGGCCTCCTTCTGTATCCGCTGTCGCTGAAGCGCGAGGCGCGGCGCCCCTGGGCAAACGCCGCGTCAGTCCATGAACGGCGCCGGATCGATGCGCGTCACGTTTTCGAGGACCGCGAAGGGGTACTTGGGATCCATCTTGGTGCGCCCCCAGAACTGGCCGTGGTTGGCCTGCTGGTCCTTGGCGCGCATGGTCATCTTGCCGATCGGCGTATCGACGGACAGGCCCTTCAACGCCGCCGACACCTTGTCGGATTCGATGCTGCCGGCCTTGGTGATCGCCTCGACCAGGAACTGCATGGCGATGTAGCCGGTGACGGGCCATGACGACGGCGTCTCGTCCTTGGTGTATTTCTTGAGCCGCGCGATGTAGTCCTTGTGCGCCGGCGGCGCCTCGGGCCAATCAAAGACGTCATAACTGTTGGCCCAGATGCCGACCGGGTAGTCGGCGCCCATCGACTTGGCCGACTCGATCGACCCCGCCTCGCCGACGCCGATGAAGTTGTTCTTGATGGCCTGGAAATAGCCCAGCGGCTTGGCCTGCTTGGCGAAGGTCACGAAGTGGCCGCCCCACAGCGACGAATAGACCGCCTCCGGCTTCTTCCCGAGCTGGGCATTGATGAACGGCGTATAGTCCGCCTCGCCCAGCTTCGGCCATTGCTGGTCGACGATCTCGACACCGGGCTTGATCTTCTTGAGATGCTCGACAAAAGCCTTGGTCACGTCCTGCCCGTAGGCGTAGTCGGGCGCGATGGTCGCGATCCGCGTGACCGGCCATTTCGCCACGATCTCGGCCGCCGTGCGGCCCTCGATCGTCGTGTTGGAGGCCGACCGGAACACGTAGGGATGCAGGTTGGCGGGCGCCGTCAGCTGGTCGGTCTTGGGGATCGGCGCGATGAAGACGATCTTGTTCTCCTTGGCGATCGTCGAGACCGCCGGCCCTTCCGCCGACGTCAGGGTGCCGACGATGAACTGGACGTCATCGCGCAGGATGAGATCGCGTGCGACCCGCACCGCCTCGTCAGCATTGCCCTTGGTATCGCGCGAGATCAGCTGGATCTTGCGGCCCAGCACGCCGCCCTTGGCGTTGAGCTCGTCGACATACATCTGGGCGCCCTTGAGCGCCGGCTCGCCGAACAGCGCGCCGGGCCCGGACAGGATGATCGGGAACCCGACCTTGATTGTACCTTGCGCGAACGCGGCAGGCGATGCCGCGATGGCCAACGAAGACGCAGCGACCAGAAGCAAACGGCGATGCATGGTGGGCCTCCCCGGGGCGGACCATCGTGGGGTCGCCCGCATTTCCGTCATGGAAACTTTTTCTTATCGCGGAACCATGGATGATCGGTCGCCGGTTCGTCAAGTCAGGCCCGGATCCTGTCCCGGCTCGCCACCGCCGCCAGTCGCTTCACCACGGCGTCGGAGTCTTCAACCCAGCCGAACTTCATGGCGAAGTTCCGCAATGTCGCGGCGTGCAGCTCGGCATCGAACGACGACACGGCATCGGCCACCAGCGTGGTGGGAAAGCCATGGTGGAACGCCTCGCGCGCAGTTTCCTCGACACAGATCTGGGTCACCGTGCCGGTGATGACCAGAGAGCGGACACCGAGCGTCTCGAGCTGCCCGGCAAATCCCGTGTCGTGGAAAGCGCCGTAGCCGTATTTCTCGACGATGAGGTCATCGTCCGCCGGCCGCAGCTCATCGATGATCTCAGTGCACTCCAGCGGCCGGTCGCTGTCGCCGTAACGCCGTTGGTGGTCCTTCCAACAGGTCTTCACGGGCGGCCGGCATTGCGGCGACCAGTGCCACAGCAGCGTCTCGTGGGGATGCGACAGGAACTTGGTGTAGATCACCGGCCGTCCGGCGGCGCGAAAGGCCGCGATCAGCTTGCGGTGCGCTGCGATCGTGTCACGCGCCATCGGCACTTCCAGCGGCGCGCCGATGCGAACAAAATCGTTCTGCATGTCGACGACGACCAGCGCCGGATCGCGTGTGCGATCAGCGACCGTCGACTGCCCGCTTCCGCCTTGCATGGCGTGCTCCCGATACGGCTGCCACGTCCGGCAGCCCAGCATGCGGAAGCTTCACCCGTCAACCGCTGCCGCTAGGCGATGACATCGACCATGGTGGGGTTGCGGCGACCGAACGTGTCGCCAAGGCCCCACCAGCGCCGCGTCACCGTGGCGTAGAGGTCACGGAAATCGACGCTGTGCTTGAGGTCGCCGTCCTGCAGGTCGGCCAGCGACGGATAGACGCCGTGCAGGCCACCCTTCACCAGGCCGCCCATCATGAAGTGCGGCGCCGCCGTACCGTGGTCGGTGCCGGCGCTGGCGTTGGGCTTCACGCGCCGGCCGAACTCGGAATAGGTCATCACCAGCACGTCCTTCCACAGGCCCGCCGCGATGAGGTTGCGGCGGAACATCGCCAGCCCCTCGCCCAGTTGCCCCAGCAGCCGCTCGTGCGTTTCGAGCTGGCGGGCGTGCGTATCGAAACCGCCCAGCGCCACCTTGATCGCCACCACCGGCACCTTGGCCAGCAGGATGCGCGTGGCCAGCGCCAGCTGGTGGCTGAACGGGTCGGTGGGGAAGGCGTGTGCCGGCGCCGGCGCGCCGCGCATGCGCTCGGCCAGGCCCAGCGACGCAGTGTGGATCTCGCTGCGCACCTTCATGACATGGGCCAGCGCCGGATTGCTGGGCGCCGCTGCGTTGCCGTCGCGCATGGCACGCGCCTGCTGGATGAAGCTCTCGGCGTCCTGCATCACGATCGTGCGCAGGTCGCCGCCAGTTGCCGGCAACGCGTTGGTATCGACGACGACGGCATCGATGTTGCGCCCGGCCGGCCGCGACGCGCCGCCGAAGGCCTGCGCGATCCAGCCCTCGCTCAAGGTCTGGCTGCTGGCCGACGCGGTATCCCAGATTTCGATTGAGCGGAAATGCGAGCGGTTGGGATAGGGGTAGCCGACGCCCTGCACCACGGCGAGGTCGCGCGCCTGCCATGCCTCGAGCATGCCCTTGAGCGCCGGATGCAACCCGACGCGCTGATCGAGATGCACGACGCGATCGTGCGGGATCGCGAGCGGGCCACGCAGCTTGGCGTAGAGAGGATCGGCAAAGGGAATGACGGTGTTGAGGCCGTCATTGGCACCCTTGAGCTCGACCAGCACCAGGATGCGGTCCCACCGCGGCGCGCCGGGCTCGGCCGCGCGCTGTGCCGCCTTTGCCGCCGGCGTACCGGTCTGGGCCAGCGCCCGCGGCGTCGCCAGGGCCACCGACAGCCCGGCCGACACCTGCAGGAAGTCACGACGCAACATGGCGTGCCTCGTCTACTTGAGTTGATAGCCGGGATCGAGCAGCAGGCGCGCGACCACCTCGCCGGCCGTCATGCCCTCCTCCAGCGGCATCTGCGGCGGCACCGGCAGCAGCGCCCGCTGCAGGGTCGCGCCGTCGAGCGCGGCAAGCGTCGGCCCCAGCCGCGCGCTGTTGCCGGCACTGCGCAGGCTGCGGCCCTCGACCGGCGTACGCTCCGGCTCCATCATGACCTCTTCGCGGCCGTCCATCTGTTCGCGCCGATCGGCACGCCGTCCCGGCTTGGCAGGCGCCATCTGCATGGGGCCGCCCATCGGCGCCACGGTGGTGGCCTCCACGATGCGGCGCAGGATCTGCTGGCGCATCAGCAGGGTGTTGGTGGTGATCCAGGCCTCGCCGCCGGGCCAGCCCTTGACGTTGGGCGGATCGAACGGCACCTGGCCGATCGCCTGCAGCGCACGCACCAGGCGGGTCTTCTCCGGCACGGGCAGCCCCAGCAGCCGCACCGTGCCCACCACCAGCTCGATCGGCGACTTGATCAGCGCGCCGCGGTTGGCCGGATCGCGGAACGCCGGCGTCAGGAACAGGGCGCGCAGCAGCGGCTTCATCTCGTAGCGCGCTTCGCGGAAGATCGCCGCCAATCGCTTGATCTCGCCGTCATCCGGCTTCAGCGACACGAACTCGCGCCACAGCTTGCCGGTGATCCACTCCGAGACGCCGGGCTTCTCCAGGATCATCGACAGGATATCGTCGCCGGTGAAGTTGCCGGTGCGGCCGAAGAACGTCTTCTCGCCCTTGTCATGCAGCGCCGGATAGGCGCGGAAGGCCCCCGTCTCGCGATCGATACCCCAGCCGGTGAAGGCGCGCGCCGCCGCCTTGATGTCGGCCTCGCTGTAGTGACCCTCGCCCAGGGTGAACAGTTCCACGAGTTCGCGCGCGAAGTTCTCGTTGGGCTGGCCGGCCTTGTTCTGCGCCCCGTCGAGGTAGAGCAGCATCGCCGGGTCCTTGGCGACGGCGCGCAGCAGGGTCGCGAAGTTGCCCAGCGCGTGACGGCGGAACAGCAGGTTCTGGCGATAGATGGCCGGCGTGAAATTCACCTTCTGCAGGCTGGAGGTGAAATGGTTGTGCCAGAACAGCGTCATGCGTTCGACGAACGGCTGGTCGGTGACCAGCATCTCCTCGACCCACCAGTTGCGCAGCTCGCGCGCCCGCTCCTGCGTCGGATTGGCATTGGCCAACGGCTTGGCCGGCGCGTTGCCGGCCGACGGCGGCGCGGCCTGCTCCTGCGCTGCTTTCGGCTTGGCCCTCTCGGCGCGCTCTTCGCGGAAGCGTTCGGCCTGCTCGCGCGCCTGCGGTGGTGTCAGATTGATCCACGACGGCGCCGCGGTCAGCGGCTCGGCCCGCCACTTGCCCAGCACCCGCTCGACGGCAGCGGTGTAATCCAGTCCCTGCAGCTCGGCGATATCGGCCGGCGTCGGTCCGAAGCCCGTACGCGACAACAGGTGACGCGCCTCGTCCGCCCCCATTGCCGCTGCCGACGCCGGCGTGAACACCGACGGCGCCACCGCGCCGACGCCGGCCAGCGCGACGGCACGGGCAATGCCCGACAGCAGCGTCCGACGGTCAAGTGCCGGTGCGGCGCGAGGGACACTCATGCACGTCCTCCTGACAGGGGGCGGCTACTGCGGACGCTTTTCTTCCGGCGGCGGTCGGCGCATGCGGCCGCCATGGCCCAGCGTCCGCGCGATCATCACGTCCCGGAATTTGGCTCGCTGCTCGGGCCGCAACGTGGCCGAAACCTGCTCGGCGGCACGCAACCCGTCCTTCTGGATGTCGCTGCGCAATGTGGCCGTGCGCTCGATCAACGGATCGATGGTGGCGAGATCGAGCTTGTCCTTGCGCAGCTCGGCTACCAGCTGCTCACGCACCTGCATCAGCTCGCGCACGCGGCCGGCGTTGCGCTGGCGCATATCGCGAAACGCCTCGCGGAACGTGCGCTGCTGATCGGCGTCCAGCCGCAGTTCTTCGGCCCACCGGGCATCGACCCGCTGCTGCCAGGGCGCATGTCCGGGCGCCCAGGGCGGCCCGTAATGCCTGGCGTAAACGAAGCCGCCGACGAAGAAAATGTTGAGGACCAGCGACAGGCCGAGCAGGATCCAGGCCAGATTCCGGCGAATCATGGCTGGCTCCCCTGTTCGACCATGAAGCTGATGTCGCTGTCGCCCAGGGTCGCGGTCACGAAATCGGTGATCTCGACACTGTTGCCGTTGGCATAGGCCTCCTGGAACCCGCCACCCAGCGAAAAGCCGGTGACGCACACCACGAGGAAGGCGCCGGCCACGGCCGCGATCTCGAAGCCGCGCCGCCAGCGGGCAAACCACGCCGACAGCCCGCCCGCGGCCCGTGCCGGCCGTTCGGCCTCGAACCCAGCCAGCGCCTGGGCCCGGGTGACCAAGCGGTCAGGCGCTGGCGTCGCCGCCTCCCGCAGGGCACCCGTGACGTCCAGCGCCAGGGTCAACATCCGCGAGTCGGCCGCCAGGCGCGCTTCGACCTGGGCCGCCGCGTCGGGCGGCAACCGGCCATCCAGCCACGCCGTCAGGTCCTCGTCGGCCACTGGCGGCAGGCGTGCCTCATCGTTCGCCGGGGCACCGGCCTTCAGCCGCGCCCACAGCGCCCGGTCCTTCTCGGTTCCAATGGGATCCATTTCACTCATGATCCCCTCCTCTTCCCCATACGACGCGGGGGCCTGCAATATCCCCGCCGCCCCGGCCAACACTATGCCTCGACACGAAAATGCTCCCGCAGGCGTAGCATGGCCTTGTGATGCGTGCTGCGCACGGTCTGTGCATCGACCTTGAGGAACGCCGCCACCTCGGCCACGTCCATCTCGCGGTCGTAGAGCAGGCGCAGCACCAGGGCCTGACGCTCGGTCAGCAGGCCGGCGGGAATATTGAGCCGCTCGACATGACGGTCCTCGAAGGCGGCGGCGCTTTCGGGCACCTCGTCGAGCGAGGCATGGCTCTGGCGCCGGCGCCGCAGGTGGTCGACGGCGCAGGAGCGCGCCACCACGGCGAGCCAGGTGCCCATCGATGCCCGAGCCGGGTCATAGGTGCGCAGCAGGCGGCGGTCATCGGCGCACAGCCGCACGAACACGTCCTGGGCGACGTCCACCGCCTCGTCGGCGGCAACACCGTGGGCGGCCACGACCCGGCGGGCCACGGCATGGATCACCGGCGCCGCGGCGGCCACGAAGCGGTCCCAGTCACGTTTGCCACCGGCCAGAAGCGCCGGCAGATCTATGTCGTCGAACGACGCCACCTGGTCTCAAGCCGCTCCCGACGGTGAATTCCACGGAGAATGCCGCCGGAACATCCCCCCTATGTTGCAACATCATGATCTTACACGGCTTTTCTGTGGCAGGGTGCACCGTCGTAACGTCAACACGATCCCACAGGAAGCCATTCCCGATGAGCGAGAATTTCAATCGCCGTCAGCAGATCACCAAAAAAGCCGTCCACGGCCGCGGCGCCGTGGTCGCGCAGAACACGCTCGCGGCCGAGATCGGCGCCCGGGCGCTGGCGGCCGGCGGCAACGCCATCGATGCCGCCGTGACGACGGCGATGGCGATCGGTTGCGTCGAGCCCTGGATGAGCGGCATCGGCGGCATCGGCTACATGGCGGTGTGGATCGCCAAGGAGCGCCGGGCGTATGTGGTGGACTACGGCCCCATCGCCGCCCGCAAGCTCGATCCCAAGACCTACCCCATCATTGCCGCGCAAGGGGCCAGCGACCTGTTCGGCTGGGCGCCGGTGGTCGAGGACCGCAACGTCAAGGGCTATCACTCGATCGCGGTGCCGGGCCAGGTCGACGGCATGGCAACAGCCCTGCAGCGCTTCGGCACCCGGTCGTGGCGCCAGGTGATGGAGCCCGCCATCGAGATCGCCGAGCGCGGCCTGCTGTGCGACTGGTACGCGACACTGATGATCACGACCGGCGCCGCCTATCTCTCCGAGTTCGAAACCTCGCGCGCCACCTACCTGCCCAACGGTTTTCCGCCGGTGGTCGGCTGGGATGGCGCGCCGCCGCGCGTCAAGCTGGGCCGGCTGGCCGAGACCCTGAAGCGCCTGCGCGATGCGGGCCCGCGCGACTATTATGAAGGCGAGATCGCCCGCAAGCTCGT
>DATEIF010000573.1:0-12695 GCA_035279205.1 Vineibacter sp. | reverse complement strand
CAACCTCAATCGCGACCTGCACGAATACGTCCCGCCGCGGTGCTACGAGGACCGGGTAGCCAACATCCTGTGCCCCCTGCTGCGCGAGCACGACGTGCTGCTCGATATCCACTCCTTCAGCGGCGCGGGCGAGCCGTTCGTCTTCGTGGGCCCATCGAACAACGTGGGCGAGATCGAGCCCTTTCGCTGGGCTGCCGAGGAAGGCGCGTTCGCCGCGTGCCTGGGGCCCTCGCTGCTGATGCATGGTTTCCTCGCTGCCCACGTGCGCGCCCAGCAGGACCTCGCGCAGCGCGGACTGCCCGGCACCTCATGGTCCAAGGGCGTCGGCATGACCGAGTACATGCGGCAGTCAGGCGGCTTCGGCGTCACCATCGAATGCGGCCAGCATCGCGACAGCCGCGCGCCTGAGGTCGCCCAGCGCGCGATTCTCAACGCGCTCGCCCATCTCGGCATGATCGACGCACCGGTACCGGCGCGCAGCGCGCGGCGGGCCATCGAGGTGATCGACGCAGTGTATGCGCTTACCGAAGGCGACCGTCTGGAACGGCCGTTCGTCTCGGGTGATGCGGTCACGAAGGGCGACGCCATCGCGCGCCGCTCGAGCGGCGAGATCCTGACGGCACCGCGCGACGGGTTCGTGATCTTTCCGCAGGCCAAGCCGAAGCCTCTGGTCGAGTTCTACTACTTCGGCGTCGCCAGCGCGCGTTTCCAGCATCTTCAGGAAGACTGACACCATGGCTCTCACCTCCCGTCTCATCGACGTTGCCGGCGGACGCGCCAAGGTCCGCGTGTATGAAGGCGGCGACGGCCCGCCGCTGTTGTTCCTGCATGGCGCCGGCGGGCTGATGCGCGAGGATCCGTTCCTGGCGGCGCTGGCGACGCGCTATCGCGTGCATGCGCCGCTGCTGCCCGGCTACGAGGACTCCACGGGCGAGGAACGGCTGCGCACGATGCTCGACATTGCGCTGCATACCTACGACGTGTCGGACGCGCTGGGCCTCTCCAAGCCGCTGGTCTGCGGACTGTCGATGGGCGGCATGATCGCGGCCGAGATGGCGGCGCTGGCGCCCAACGAGATCGAGCGCCTGTGCCTGGTGGCCTCGGCCGGCCTGTGGCTGGAGCAGCATCCGCTGCCCGATCTGTTCGCGATGCTGCCGCAGGAATTCCCCGGCTACCTGTTCCATGACGTCGAGCGCGGCAGCAAGCTGATGGCGCCGGGCGGCGATCTCAACGACATCAAGTTCCTCGCCGACTTCATGGTGATGAACGCCCGCCGCCTGGGCATGGCCGGCAAGATGCTGTTCCCGATCCCCGATCGCGGCCTGTCCGACCGGCTCTATCGCATCAAGGCGCGCACGCTCATCGTGTGGGGCGAGAACGACAAGCTGATCCCGCTGCCCTACGCCGAGGCCTTCCGCACCGGCATCGCCGATGCCCGCGTCGTCACGATTCCGCAGGCCGGGCACCTGGTCGGCCATGAGAAGCCCGACGACGTGCTGCGGGCGCTGGCGACTCTGAACTGACGCTGCCGGATCCTGCCCGCAACGACACCGTCGCCAAGACCGCTACCAATTCGGAGCGATTGTTCATACAATGAGCAACTGATCGTCCTATCCAACAGGACGGGCACCACAGGCGGTGGCCATGGAACTGTCCGATAGCGAAAAGTTGCGCCTCGACAATGCCGCCCGCGCCGGCTGGCTCTATTTCATCGCCGGCAAGACCCAGGACGAGATCGCCCGGGTGCTGAATGTGTCGCGCCCCACTGCGCAGCGCCTGGTGTCCCTGTGCCTGGCGGAGCGCCTCATCACCTTCCGCCTGGAGCACCCGATCGCCGCCTGCATGGAACTGGCCGCGCGGCTGACGGAGACCTTCGACCTGCGTCTTTGCGAGGTCGTGCCGAGCGATCCGGCGTCACCGACCTCCACGGCCGGCATCGCCGAGCGCGCCGCCGCCGTTCTGGAATCGATCCTGCGCCGCAAGAAGCCGGCCATCATCGGCATCGGCACGGGGCGCGCCATGCGCGCCTCGGTCGAGCAGCTGCCGGCCATGGACTGCCCGAACCATCAGCTGGTGTCGCTGGTGGGCAACATTTCTCCCGATGGCTCCGCCAGCCTCTTCGATACGATCGGCCGTTTTGCCGACCTGACCAGGGCGCGCCACTATCCCATGCCGCTGCCGGTCTTCGTGTCGTCCAAGGCCGAGCGCGCCCAGCTGCTGAAGATCAACTCCGTCACCCGCGTGCACGCCATGGCCGAACAAGCCGACCTGAGGCTTGTCGGCGTCGGGCAGCTCGATCAGGGCGCGCAGCTGCATGTCGACGGCTTCATCACGCGCGAGGAACTGCTGGAGCTCATGCGCCTGGGCGCCGTCGGCGAGCTGACCGGCTGGGCCTTCGACGCGCACGGCCGCATCATCGACGGCGGCACCAACCTGCGGGTCACGAGCGTGCCCCATCGCGTGTCGGCCGCCACGCTCACGGTCGGTGCCGCCCTGGGCCCCTCCAAGGTCGTCGCCATGCGCGCGGCATTGAAGGGCCGCATGCTGAACGGCCTCGTCACCGACGAAGCGACGGCCCGCGCCCTGCTGACGGGTTGATCATCCCCCGATCCGTACAGCTTCCGACCCGCCCGAATGCGGTTGACAGGTTGCGTCCGTGGTGTGAGCATATGATCGTGCCTTGAGCATATGCTCTTTAATGAGCAATGACTCGCCTCGAAGGCCGGGAGGAAACAATGAGAACGACCGTTGGAGCCCTTCTGGGCTCCGTTGCCCTGTTGGCCGCGACGACCACGGCGTCGGCACAGACCGCGCTCACGATCGCCACCGTCAACAATGGCGACATGATCCGCATGCAGGCTCTCACGAGCGACTTCACCGCCAAGAATCCGGGCATCACGGTGAAATGGGTGACGCTTGAGGAGAACGTGCTGCGCCAGCGCGTGACTACGGACATCGCGACCAAAGGCGGCCAGTTCGACGTCCTGACCATCGGCACCTACGAGGTGCCGATCTGGGCCAAGCAGAAGTGGCTCGTCCCGCTCGACAAGCTTGGCGCCGACTACGACGTGAACGACCTGCTGCCGAAGATCCGCGCCGCGGTCTCCGCCGGCGGCACGCTCTACGCCGCACCTTTCTACGGCGAGAGCTCGATGGTCATGTATCGCACCGACCTTTTCAGCAAGGCCGGGCTCAGCATGCCTGAGCAACCGACCTGGGACTTCGTGATCAACGCCGCGAAGAAGCTGACCGACAAGTCGGCCGAGGTCTACGGCATCTGCCTGCGCGGCAAGGCCGGCTGGGGCGAGAACATGGCCTTCCTGACCGCCATGGCCAACTCGTTCGGCGCCCGCCTGTTCGACGAGAAATGGCAGCCGCAGTTCAGTGGTCCGGAGTGGAAGAAGACACTCACCACCTACGTCGATCTCATGAAGGCCGCCGGCCCGCCGGGCGCCAGCTCCAACGGCTTCAACGAGAACCTCGCCCTGTTCAACGCCGGCAAGTGTGCGATGTGGATCGACGCCACGGTCGCCGCCTCCTTCGTGACCAATCCGAAGGATTCTAAGGTCGCCGACAAGGTGGGCTTCGCCCTGGCGCCCAACACCGGCCTGGGCAAGAACGCCAACTGGTTGTGGGCCTGGAGTCTCGCCATTCCCGCCGGCTCGAAGAAGGTCGAGGCCGCCGAGAAGTTCATCAGCTGGGCGACGAGCAAGAGCTACACCGAACTGGTTGCCGCCAAGGAAGGATGGGCCAACGTGCCGCCGGGCACGCGCACGTCGCTGTACCGCAACACCGACTACCTCAAGGCGGCGCCGTTCGCGAAGCTGACCCTGGCGTCGATCGACTCGGCCGATCCCAACAATCCGGCGGTGAAGCCGGTGCCGTATGTGGGCATCCAATATGCCGCGATCCCCGAGTTCCAGGGCATCGGCACGGCCGTGGGTCAGCAGTTCTCGGCAGCGCTGTCGGGATCGACATCGGTCGATGCCGCGCTGTCGGCGGCCCAGTCGGCGACCGAGCGCGAGATGAAACGCGCCGGTTACCTCAAATAGCGCAACCACGTGCGCGGTGCCGGCGCCTGTCGCGCGCCGGCACCGCTTACGAACCACGCCGGTCGAATAGCCTCCCGATCCCGGCAAGGGAGTCGCAGATCCATGGCCACCCAGCAAGGGCGCACACTTGGCCGGCTCATGCTGTCGCCGACCATCATCCTGCTGTTCATCTGGATGATCGTCCCGCTGGCCATGACGATCTATTTCTCGACCCTGAACTACAACCTGCTCAACCCCGGCATGGAGAATTTCGCCGGTCTCGACAACTACTACTACTTCCTCACCGATCCCTCCTTCCTTGCCGCCTTCAGGAACACGCTGGTGCTGGTGGGATCAGTGCTGGCCATCACGGTCGTCTTCGGCATCCTCATCGCCCTGCTCCTCGACCAGCCCATCCTGGGCCGCAACGTCGTGCGCCTGATGGTGATCGGCCCGTTCTTCATCATGCCGACGGTCAGCGCGCTGGTCTGGAAGAACCTCCTGATGCACCCGGTCTCCGGCCTCTTCGCCTGGATCGCAACCTCCATCGGCTTGCAGCCGATCGACTGGTTCGCCGAAGCGCCGATGCTGGCCATCATTCTGATCGTGTCCTGGCAGTGGCTGCCGTTCGCGACCTTGATCCTGCTGACGGCACTGCAGTCGCTTGACGCCGAGCAGCGCGAGGCGGCCGAAATGGACGGCGCCCGCTCGCTTTCGACGTTCCTCTACATCACGCTGCCGCACCTGGCGCGGCCGATCACGGTGGTGATCCTGATCGAGACCATCTTCCTGCTGTCGGTGTTCGCCGACATCTTCGTGACCACCGGCGGCGGCCCCGGCCTGCAGACGACGAACATCGCCTTCCTGATCTACTCCCAGGCGCTGATGCACTACGACGTCGGCACGGCATCGGCCGGCGGCCTGGTTGCCGTGGTCATCGCCAACATCCTGGCCTTCTTCCTCGTCCGCATCGTCGGCCGCAACCTGGAGGCCTGACGCATGGCTCGACGCACCCCGGTAGCGCATACAATCACGGCCACGGTCGCGGCGTGGATCGTGGGTTTCGTGATCTTCTTCCCGATCCTGTGGATGGTGATCACCAGCTTCAAGACCGAGCTGGAGGCGTTCAACACGCCGCCCTCGTTCCTGTTCTTCCACTGGACGACCGAAAACTACGCCACCGTGCAGGAACGCAGCAACTACCTGCACCACGCGCTGAACTCGATCATCATCGCCGGCGGCTCGACCTTGGTTGCCATGGTGATCGCCATCCCCGCGGCCTGGTCGATGGCTTTCGTGCCGTCGCGGCGCACGCGCGATATCCTGCTGTGGATTCTGTCGACCAAGATGATGCCGGCGGTCGGTGTTCTGGTGCCGATCTATCTCATCTTCCGCGACCTGGCGCTGCTCGATACCCGCATTGGCCTGCTCGGCATCCTCTGCCTCAGCAACCTGCCGATCGTCGTGTGGATGCTGTTCACCTACTTCAAGGAAATCCCCAAGGATATCCTGGAGGCATCACGCATGGACGGCGCCACGATCGGCCGCGAGCTCGTCTACGTGCTGACGCCGATGGCCGTGCCGGGCATCGCCTCGACGATCCTGCTCAACGTCATCCTGGCGTGGAACGAGGCATTCTGGACGCTCAACCTGTCGACCTCGGAAGCCGCGCCGCTCACCGTGTTCATCGCGTCGTACTCCAGCCCCGAAGGGCTGTTCTGGGCGAAGCTGTCCGCCGCCTCCACGCTTGCCATCGCGCCCATCCTGGTCCTCGGCTGGTTCACCCAGCGGCAGCTCGTCCGTGGACTGACCTTCGGCGCCGTCAAATAGGTTCACCATGGGAAGCATCAGCCTGCAGGACGTGCGCAAGACCTTTGGCTCACACGTCGTCATTCCCGGCGCCAATCTGCAAATCGAGGACGGCTCCTTCGTCGTGTTCGTCGGTCCCTCGGGCTGCGGCAAGACCACCCTGCTGCGGATGATCGCCGGCCTCGAGGACGTCAGCAGCGGCCGCATCCTGATCGACGGCGCCAATGTCGTGGACGTGCCGCCGGCCAAGCGCGGCCTGTCCATGGTGTTCCAGTCCTACGCGCTCTACCCGCACATGAGCGTGCGGGGCAATATCGCCTTCGGCCTCAAGATGGCCGGCCTGCCGCGGCCGGAAATCGATCGCAAGGTCGACGCCGCCGCGGCCATCCTCAACCTCACGAGCTACCTCGACCGCAAGCCGCGCGAGCTCTCCGGCGGCCAGCGCCAGCGGGTGGCGATCGGACGGGCGATCGTGCGCGAGCCGAAGGCATTCCTGTTCGACGAGCCGCTATCCAACCTCGACGCCGCGCTCCGCGTGCAGATGCGGCAGGAAGTGACGCGCCTGCAGCGGCAGCTCAAGACCACCGCCATCTACGTCACCCACGATCAGGTCGAGGCCATGACGATGGCCGATCGCATCGTAGTGCTCAACGCTGGCAGCATCGAGCAATACGGAACGCCGCTGGAGCTCTACGAGCGGCCGGCCAACCTGTTTGTCGCCGGCTTCATCGGCTCGCCGCGGATGAACATGATCGAGCGCGAGACGGAACAACACCAAGGTGCGGCCACCATCGGCATCCGGCCCGAGCACATGACGGTGAGCCGCGACGGCGCGGGTTGGAGCGGCATCGTCCGCGCCGCCGAGCATCTGGGCAGCGACACGTTCCTCTATGTCGACACGCCCGACATCGGCAGCATCACGGTGCGCTGCGTCGGCGAGCTCGGCCTGGGCGAAGGCGACAGCGTGCGGCTGCGGCCCGATCCGGCGCGCGTCCACCGCTTCGACAAGAGCGGGACGGCCATGCGATGAGCAAGCTCGCCGGCAAGGTCGCGGTCATCACCGGCGGCGCCCGCGGCATCGGCGCCGCCATTGCGCAGCGCTATGCCACCGAGGGCGCGACCGTCGTGATCGCGGACCGCGACCTGGAACCTGCGGCGGCGCTGGCCAAACACCTTGGCGGTGCGGCCATGGCTTTGCCGCTCGATGTCACCAGTCAGGCGTCAATCGACGCGACCGTCGCAGCCGTGATCGCGCAGGCCGGCGGCATCGACGTCCTGGTCAACAACGCCGCCGTGTTCGATCTTGCCCCGATCATCGAGGTCTCCGAGCGGAGCTGGGACCTGCTCTTCGCGGTGAACGTGAAGGGGCTGTTCTTCATGCTCCAAGCGGTCGCCCGCCAGATGATCGCGCGGGGCCGCGGCGGCAAGATCATCAACATGGCCTCCCAGGCGGGCCGCCGCGGCGAAGCACTCGTCTCTGTTTATTGCGCCACCAAGGCCGCCGTCATCAGCCTGACCCAGTCGGCGGGGTTGGACCTGATCAAGCACCGGATCAACGTCAACGGCATCGCGCCCGGAGTCGTCGACACGCCGATGTGGACGGAGGTCGATGCGCTTTTCGCCCGCTACGAAGGGCGTCCGCTGGGTGAGAAGAAGCGCCTGGTGGGCGCCGCGGTGCCCTATGGCCGCATGGGATATCCCGAGGATCACGCCGGTGCGGCCGTCTTTCTCGCCTCGGCCGACGCTGACTACGTCGTCGCCCAGACCATCAATGTCGACGGCGGCAATTGGATGAGCTGACCGGGGTTCGTGGAATCTCAATCCGCATGCGAGGGACGTGCCGTGTACCTGGATCTGTTCAAACTGGATGGCCGCGTCGCGCTTGTCACTGGCGGCGGCGGCGCCATTGGGCTCGCCTGTGTGGAGGCGCTCGCCGACGCCGGGGCCAAGGTGATCATCGCCGACCGCGACGTCGCGTTGGCCCAGCAAGGCCGCGCCACTCTCCAGGCCAAAGGCCATGATCCCGACGTCGTCGCCATGGACGTGACCCTGCCGGCGCAGGTCACCGCGGTTGCCGCCGACATTATCGCACGTCACGGCAAGATCGACATCCTGGTCAACAATGCCGGCATCGCCCGCAGCGAGACACCGGCGGAAAACGTCACCGACGAGCACTGGCTGAATGTGCTGGACGTCAATCTCAACGGCACGTTCTGGTGCTGCCGTGCGTTCGGCCGGCACATGCTGGCCGCGAAATCCGGTGTCATCGTCAACGTCGGCTCGATGTCCGGTTTCATCGTCAACAAGCCGCAGGAGCAGAGCTACTACAACGCCTCCAAGGCAGCCGTGCACCACCTCACCAAGTCGCTCGCCGCCGAGTGGGGAAGCCGCGGTGTGCGCGTCAATGCGGTGGCGCCCACCTACATCGCCACACCGCTCAATGAATTCGTCAAATCCAAGCCGGCCATGTACGATGCCTGGATCGGCGGCACGCCCATGGGCCGCCTGGGCGACGTGAGGGAGATCGCGTCCGTGGTGCTATTCCTCGCCTCCGATGCCGCCAGCCTGATGACCGGCAGCGTGGTCCTCGCCGACGGCGGCTACACGTGCTGGTAGTGCCGAGCCCGATGATATGAGTGGCGCGGCGCAGCGTGTCTTCATCGGCGTCGACGTCGGCACCACGAACGCCCGCGCCGGTATCTTCGACGCCCACGGCACCCTGCTGGCGACCGCGCGTCATCCGATCACCACGTGGCATGAAGCCGGCGGGATTTTCGAGCAATCGTCTTCGGATATCTGGAACGCCTGTGGCCAGGCCATCCAGGCCGCCATGAAAACCGCCGCGCTGCCCCCGTCCGCCGTCGGCGGCATCGGGTTCGATGCCACCTGCTCGCTCGTTGCGCTCGATCCCGCCGGCAAGCCACTGACCATCAGCCGATCCGGCGATCCGTCGCACAACGTCATTGTCTGGATGGATCATCGCGCGACAGCCGAGGCACGCTACATCACCGAAACCGGCGATGACGTCTTGCGCTATGTCGGTGGCATCATCTCGCCCGAGATGCAATCGCCCAAGCTGCTGTGGCTGAAGCGGCACCTCCCGGCGACTTATGAAGCGGCCGGACATTTCTTCGATCTTGCCGACTACTTGTCGTCTCGTGCCACCGGCAGCACGGCGCGCTCGATGTGCACGGTGACGTGCAAGTGGACCTATCTTGCGCACGAACGGCGCTGGAGCGACGCCTACTTCGAGCGCATCGGCCTGGGCGCGCTGATCGCCGATGACTATCGGAAAATCGGCCGCGAGATCGTCGAGCCCGGCACGGCGCTGGGACGCGGCCTGACCAGCAGTGCCGCCGCGGATCTCGGCCTGATGCCGGGCACGCCGGTCGGCGCATCGCTGATCGATGCGCATGCCGGCGGCATTGGAACCGTGGGTGGCGCCGGTCCATCCGACGAGCCGGCCGAGCCGATCGATCGGCTGGCATACATCATGGGCACGTCCGCCTGCATCATGGCGACGACTGCCCAAGCGCAGTTCGTGCCGGGGGTCTGGGGGCCGTACTTCTCGGCCATGATTCCCGGTCTCTGGCTCATCGAAGGCGGCCAATCCGCGGCCGGTGCCGGCATCGACCATCTCGTGCGATCACACCCCGCCTATCCCGAGGCCGCCGCGGCGTCGCGCGCTGCCAACCTGGACATTCTCGATTTCCTGGAGCGGCGCCTGGTCGCACGCTGCCGCACGCCGGGCGAAGCCGCCTTGCTGGCGCGCGATATTCACGTGCTGCCGGAATTCCTCGGCAATCGCTCTCCGCACGCCGATCCCGATGTGCGCGCCATCATCGCCGGCCTCGATCTCGACAACGACATCGAGAGCCTCGAGCGCCTGTTCGTCGCCGGGCTCTGCGGTCTTGCCTATGGACTGGCGGAAGTGGTCGACGCCATGGGCGCGCAAGGCATTCACTGCGGCATGATGGTGATCAGCGGCGGCGCAAGCCGCAGCCCCCTGGTCCGCCAGATCATGGCCGACACGACCGGCTTGACCGTTGCTCTGCCGGCGACAGCGGAGCCGGTTCTGCTCGGCGCCTCCATGCTGGGCGCCGTTGCCGGCGCTGCCTACGGTTCGATCCCACACGCCATGCGCGCCATGTCCCGCCTTGGGCCATCGACGTCACCAACCGCACCGCGCCTGGCGCGCTTTCATGCCGCGAAGCGGCAAGTCTATCAGATGCTGCGGCAACTCGACCACCAGAGCCGCTCGGTCATGGCGGGCATCGCTGCAGCCGGCGCGGACATCTGACCGGAGCATGCCGTGCTCGTGAGCTGTGGTGATGCGCTGATCGACTTCATGCCCGCAAGCACTAGTGACGGGCGCGGTGCGTACATTCCGGTTGTCGGCGGTTCTTGCCTCAATGTCGCGGTGGCCATGGCCCGCCTCGGCGCCCCTGCCGGATTGATGGGTGGCGTCTCGACCGACCTGTTCGGACGGATGATCGCCGATCATGCACAGCAGTCGGGTGTCGACCTGCGCTACGCGACGCGCAGCCCGCATGAAACCACGCTCGCTTTCGTGCATTTCGTCGGCGGCGAGCCGCACTATGCCTTCTACGACGATGGTACAGCGGCACAGCGCTGGACCTACCGACGCGGTGCGATCGACTTCGCCATGGTCGATGCGCTGCACGTCGGATCGACAACGCTGGCCAGCGAGCCAGCATCGACCGAAACGCTGACGATGGTCGAAGACGCCCGCGCGTCGACGACGGTTTCGTTCGATCCCAACTGCCGCCCCAACCTCGTGCGCGACAAGGCACGCTACGTTTCGCGAATGGACGCGTTCGCCTTGCGCTCGCACATCGTAAGAATGTCGGATGTTGACTTCGATTTTCTTTACGGCGGCCGTGACTACGACTCCAAGGCCGTGGCGCTCATCGCAAGCGGCGCCTCGCTGGTGGTGATCACATGCGGCGAACGCGGGGTTCTGGCCTGGCATCGCACGGCCGGGCGCCTCGCCGTGGCCACGCCGCCGGCCCCCGTCATCGACACGGTCGGTGCCGGCGACAGTTTCCAGGGTGCGCTGCTGGTCGCGCTCCGCGAAATCAACCGAATCGCCCGCGATTCACTCGCCGTCATGGGTGCCGATGAGCTGCGCCGAGCGCTGACATTCGCCACCGCCTGCGCCGCCATCACCTGCAGCCGTAGCGGCGCCAACCCGCCTCACCGTTGCGAGCTCGATGCACGTCAATTCCGGGATTTACGCGGCGACAGCGGTTCGTCGCCCGTCTTGTCCGAAGGCGCCTGAACAGCGTTGCGCCGTGAAACGGAGCCGGTATGCCGTGCGGCGATGCGCACGGTTGACTTTCGGTACCAAAACCCGCATATCGTTCGCCATCAAACGTTAGTCGTTTGGTTCTCTTCTCGCGGTAACGCGTGCCTGCCGCTTTGTGCTGGCTTTTCAACGCGCTGCTGAGACCTCCCCAGAACCCGCCGTCGCGAGCCAGGGTTTGAGTAGCGGACATTCCGCCTGCGCCCTGCTGTGCCGGGCGCGCCGGATGTCCGCCTGCGCCCGCACGCCCGATGCCGGCTGGGGCGCGTTTGTTTGGAAAGACAACTTTAGAAAATGACAACGTTCACCGACCTCCAGCTCGCCGAGCCCCTCGCGCGCGCGCTGGCCGCCGACGGCTACGAGACCCCGACCCCCATCCAGCAGAAGGCCATCCCGCCGCTGCTGGCCAATCGCGATCTGCTGGGTATTGCCCAGACCGGCACCGGCAAGACGGCCGCTTTCGCGCTGCCGATCCTGCATCGGCTGGCGAGCAATCGCCGTCGCCCGGCATCGCGCACCTGCCGTGCCTTGATCCTGGCGCCGACGCGCGAGCTGGCGGTGCAGATCGGCGAGAGCTTCGGCCGCTACGGCCGGTTCCTGCCGCTGCGCACGGCCTGCGTGTTCGGCGGCGTCAGCGAGCGGCCGCAGATCCAGACGCTGCAGCACGGCGTCGATATCCTGGTCGCAACGCCGGGCCGCCTGCTCGACCTGATCGGCCAGCGGGCGCTGTCGCTGGACAGCCTCGAGGTCTTCGTTCTCGACGAAGCCGACCGCATGCTGGACATGGGCTTCATCCATGACGTGCGCCGCATCGTGCGGCTGCTACCGGCCGAGCGCCAGACGGCGCTGCTGTCGGCCACGATGCCGGGTGATATCGCCTCGCTCGCGCGCGACCTGTTGCGCGATCCGATGAAGATCGAAGTGACGCCGCCGGCCACCACGGTCGAGCGCATCACGCAGCAGGTGCTGTTCGTCGACACCGCCAAGAAGCGCGAACTGCTGATCCACCTGCTGCAGGATCAGTCGATCCGGCGCGCCCTGGTGTTCACCCGTACCAAGAACAGCGCCAACAAGGTCTCCGACGCGCTCTACAAGGCGGAGATTCCGTCGTCGGCCATCCACGGCAACAAATCGCAGGGCGCCCGCCAGAAGGCGCTGGCGCAGTTCAAGGATGGCCGCCTGCGCGTGCTGGTGGCGACCGATATCGCGGCCCGCGGCATCGACATCGACGACGTGACCCACGTCTTCAACTTCGACCTGCCCAATGAACCCGAGAGCTACGTGCACCGAATCGGCCGCACGGCGCGGGCCGGCGCCGACGGCGCCGCGATCGCGTTCTGCGACGCCGGCGAGACGGGCTATCTGCGCGATATCGAGCGCACCACGCGCCAGAAGATACCGGTGCTGGCGGATCATCCGTTCCACCACGCCGGCATCGCCGACGGCACCGTGACGGCGCCGCCACCGGCGAGCCTGCAGGGCCGGCGCACCCATGGCGGCGGCGGTCATGGCGGACGGCGCGGCGAGCA
>DATEIF010000572.1:0-2944 GCA_035279205.1 Vineibacter sp. | reverse complement strand
GAGGGCGCACTTGAAGGCGAAGGGCCTGAGCTGATCGGCCCGGCCGGGTCATGGTTTGATGGAAGGCGCCACTGTTCTCCTCGCCCCGCGAGAGCGGGGAGAGGAAGGGGCCCATGCCGAAGGCATGGGAAGGTGAGGGGTAGGAACGGCCAAGCCATGCGCGAGAGGCAGGGACTGATCGGTCGTACCCCTCACCCTCCCGCGCTACGCGCGGGCCCCTCCCTCTCCCCGCTCTCGCGGGGCGAGGGGCAAAAGAAAAAGCGCCGGAGCGTTGCGGGCTCCGGCGCCTGTGGTTCCCTACGGCCCTCTGGGCGGCCCCGAGAGGGCGCTCGGGAACTACTCCTTTTCATCCTCCCCAGCAGAGCTGGGGGAGGGAATTACGATCGGCCCGGCAGGGCGAGCTGGCCGACCTGCGAGCCGAACCAGGCCTGCGGCTCGGAGGCCGCGACGCCCAGCGCGCGCTCGCGCTCGTCGACGCACAGGCGGGTGCGCTCGAAGACGTCGCGCCAGGTGCGGGCGCCGGCGTCCATCGCCTTGATCACGCAGCGATCGAAGTTGACGTAGCGGTCGGTCGTCGTGGCGCCGTAGGAGACCTTGCCGCGCGCCGAGGCCGTCAGGATGATGCGGTTGTCGCCGGTCAGCGACGAGGTGATGAACGAGCCCGTGCCGCAGCCCGACAGGATCAGCACCGTGGGCCGCTCGCCGCACTCGGCGTCGATCATGCTGGAGAGGTCACGCGCGCTGAGATAGCCGCGCTCGGCCGACAGGTAGATGCCGCGCTCGTTGGCATGCGAGGTGATGAAGAACAGGCAGACGTCGTTGGCGGCCGTGCCCAGCGACTTCATCGCCTTGCGCATCTCGCGCCGGCGCGCGGTGGGCACGCTGTCGTCCGACGTCGGCCCCATCGACTGCAGCACGGCGACCCGCTGCACGCCATGCTGGCGCAGGCGCGCGGCGATGTCGTTGGCGGCGTTGTTGTAGCCGTCGATCAGATGGTTGCCGCCGACCAGCAGCGCCTTCCACGCCGACGCCGCCATCGGCGACGACGGCTGTACCGCGGCGGTGCGATCGGCCGAGCGATAGACCAGGGGCTCCGAGGCCCGCGACGCCACGACGTTGTTCTGCGCCGAGGCGGCGCCGCCAACGGCGGTGGCCAGCAGGGCGGCAAGCCCTGATGCGCGCAATACGCGCGTAAAATAAACTAAACAATTCATTGGCTTAAATGCCTACACGAACAATATGAGTGAGAGTTTTCCTTTCTTGACCCAGTTGCTCAAGTTGGAATCCGTCCAATGCGGCGCCGATTCTTTTAATTCGCGACCGATTCACGATCGTCAAACGAATCGGCTTGGCATGGCCTGAACGCGACGGATCAAACCGGGAACATCCCGGTGAGGCTGTCATCCCACTGCGCTCGGGATGACGGAGCCTGACCACGGCGGACCAGGCATGAGCCTCCGCTCAAAGATTCGCTGATGCGATCTCAACGGCAATCTTATTGGACCGCCCTTGCGTGTGAGCGCACACTCGCATCACACACCACCGCGGAGTGCAGGGATGAGTCCGTCTCAGGGCCCCGGCAAACTCTCGTTCACCCGGGTGTTCAACAACAACAACGGCTACGTCGACGTGGTCGTGAACCTGTACAATTTCGACATCGACGTGCCGGTGCCCAAGGACGAGCACCGGCGCTTGGTGGCCGACAAGGTGCTGCCGGCCCTGACGGCCAACAGCCGCGCGACGGTGCGGCTGATCGGCTCCGCCAGCCGCAGCGGCGAGGACAACCACAACAACATCCTGTCCACCAAGCGGGCCACCGAGGTGGCCAAGCTGTTCGCGGCGGTGCAGTCCCAGGTCAAGGACGTCGCCGGCGTCGGCGAGCCGTCGGGCCCCGGTCCGGTCGAGGACGAAAACGACCGCGGCGTCAGCGTCATGATGAACTTCCCGATGAAGCTCGGTCCGGTCGATCTGTGGACCGACACCTGGGGCCGCAAGCTCGATACCCGCGAGATCGTCGACCTCGACGGCATCGAGAAGAACAACGTGCAGCTGGAGCTGCAGGGCGTGCCGCGCATCTGGGACTGGGGCATTGATCCCGGCAACCCGCTGGTGCTGGAGATATCGGAGCTGAAGTTCAAGGCGAGCGTGGGGAAGAGGACGCCGGTGGACGTCAAGCTCAAGCCCGCCTACGCCGCCGCGCAGCCGGCGGACCTCTCGCGCACGTTCTACCGCCTGTCGGCCTACCCCTTCGAACTGCGCGGCAGCGCCACCGACAGGGGCTCCGGCTACGCCATCATCCGGCACAACACGGACGACACCGGCTTCCGGCTGCACAGCTGGCGCAGCCACGGCGTGGCGGAGAACGACGACGACGATATCGACCCGCTGCGCCTGCTGCGCGCCACCGGCGTCGAGCCCGTCAGCCTGCACCGGCCGTTCGGATCCTCGCTCGCCGACTGGCACATGCGCCGCCCCTCCCAGCTGGTCTTCTATGCCGGCAGCGGCAACGGCGCCGGCTGCCTGTCGCGCACCACCGAGTGCTGGGCCAAGCCGGCCGACCTGCTGAAGGACTGGAAGCGCGCCGACACGCTGCGCGTGGTGATCCTGACCGCGCCGGTGCTGGGCATGACCGTGGTCATGTCGTACGCCCGCGGCGCCCCGGGTCAGGAATGGGCCCGGCTGCTGCGCAAGAAGAGCGGCGACCAGACCAACATCGACGTGATCCTGGGCTATCGCGATGCGGCGCCCGACGCCAAGGCCGTGCGCACCGACGTCGCCAACCTGATGAGCAGCCGCATCCTGGCCGGCCTGAAGACAGCCGACGCCTGGGCCAACGCGTGGCTGGGCCTGCACCTGCCGCATTCGGGCGGCAAGACCGGCAACGCCGTTGCGCTGACCGACCGCGGCTACTGGTATATCGACGAGAAGGGCCTGCTCAGCTTGA
>DATEIF010000571.1:0-6597 GCA_035279205.1 Vineibacter sp. | reverse complement strand
CCCCTCCCTCTCCCCGCTCCCGCGGGGAGAGGTGTTGCGCATCAATTAGCGCTCCTTGGTCGAGGAGAACCCGTCTCACCGCGTCAGGCTCCGCCACGCCCTGGCCGGCGAACACCGCGGCAGCGACGCCGGCGGCCTGGCCGGTGGCGAAGGCCGTGCCCATGACGCGCAGGCTGGAGCCGGCCTTGCGGTCGGCATCGGCGGCCCGGCCGGCCGCGAACAGATTGGGCGTGTCGACACTGATCAGGCAGCGCAGCGGAATCTCATAGGCACCGCCATCGGGCGGATAGAGGAAGCTGCTCTCGTACGTGGTGCGATCGTGCCACTCGGCACCCCATGCGCCCAGCGCGATGCTGTCGGGCATCTGGCGGCCCTCGGCGACGTCCTGCCAGGTCAGCTGATAGACGGCATTGATGTGCCGCGACTCGCGGGTTCCGAAGTCGGGCCCGGTGGACACCAGGTAGGCGTTCTCGCAGCCTGCGATGCTGCGAATGACGTCGAGATAGCGCCAGGCCTGCTGGCGACCGCGTCCTTCCGCGAGGCTGAACCCGCGCGTATCGCGCGGATCGTAGTCCTCTGACGCGAGATAGCACACCAGATCACCCGAGATCGGCAGCCGGGCGATGACGCTTCTGTCCTTGCTGAGCGGCCCGAGGCCGCGCTCGCGCGCCGCATGCACGGCGGCGCGGACCTGATCGGCCGTCACGGTGATGGCGCGCGGGATGCCGCCGAACCGGGTGCCCAGAGTCGCCAGGTTGACCTCGCCCTGGTTGCCATAGCGCGTCGAGGCGCCCGCAAACCAGGCAAGATCGCCGTCGCCGCTGGCATCGACGAAGGCCTTGGCTTTGACCCGATGCAGTCCGGCGTGGTCCTGGTACGACACATCGACGATCCTATCGCCCTGCCGCGTCGCGCTGCTGACAAACGCATGCAGGAAAACCGCCACGCCCGCTTCCACGCACACCTCGTCAAGGACGCGCTTCACCGCTTCGGGATCGAAGACGACGAAGACGCCGCGATGGCGCTGCGGCGGCGTGACGGCATCCAGCCGCCGCAGCTTGGCCAGCACGTGGTCGGCAATGCCGGCCACGGCCTGCCTCGGCTGTTCGCCCAGCGTGTAGAGGCCGCAGTACGTCAGCACGTTGCGCATGGTGGATGCCCCACCGAGGCAACCCGCCTGCTCGATCAGCGCCGTGCGCGCGCCGGTCCGTGCCGCCGCGACCGCGGCGGCGACGCCGGCGCTGCCGCCACCCACGACGACGACGTCGAATTCTTCCGCTGAGCTCATAATGTGCCTATTCAGGAACGATCAGTCATTAATGACTATCCGACGAACCGCCCGCGGTCAATTGCTCCAGCGATTCCTGCGCCGGCAATGTCCGGCGCATCAGGACCCGGCGCCAGACAGGGTGGCCCAGGCGGCGCTCCGCCGCGCGCAGGTCGCGCATGGATCGCGTGTAGCAGGTGAGCGGCACCTCCACGAACCCGCGCTTGGCGTAGTACGGCGCGTTCCAGGGCACGCCGTTGTATGTCGACAGCAGCAGCGAGCGATGTCCCGCCGCGTGCGCCGCAGCGCAGACCGTCGCGATCAAAGCCGAGCCGGCGCCACGGCCGGCGGCGCGCGGCAATACCGACAGCTGATGCAGATAGGCCTCGTTATCCACGGTCGTCAGCAGCGCGAAGCCCATGGCGCGGTTGGTGGCGTCGGTCGCCACCCACAGCCAGCCGCGCCGCCGCGCCCGCTCCAGCACGCGCAGGCCCGCCGGCTGCATGGCGAGCACCCATGGCATGGCGATGCGGCGGAAGACGTAGTCCGCCACGTTCTCGATGCGCTGGATCGCGCGCAGTTCGTCGCGCCTCGCCAGCCGGATCGAAAAGGGATGATGCGCGTGTCGAACCATGGAGGACCCCGCGGGCGTCAACCGCACGAACGCCGCGATGAGGAGGAAGAATTCACCACAGAGGCACAGAGGACACAGAGGCGCACAGAGGACACAGAGGCGCACAGAGATAAGACAAAGGCGCGCCGTTGGCGCGCGAAAATTACTCTTTGTCTCCCTGTGCCCTCCGTGCCTGAAAGGACACTGACCCAGACGGCTCGATCACACGCTGGGCGCGCGCCACACCGTGGCGCGTCATGTGTCGATCCCGACGAAGACGCGCCACGGAGTGGCGCGCCCCCAGCGTCTGTCCGCCCGATCGTGCGCAATTTCAGCTCTTGTCGTCGGCGCAGCCGGTGGGGAACTCTGTCGTGCCCTCTCTCTCGAGATGACAAAAAAACGTCAGTCGTTGGCGGCACCGAAGCGCAGCGGGCGTACGAAGTCGCGGATGTCGTCGACCCAGCGGTCGGGTTCCTCCATCGCCGCGAAATGGCCGCCCGACGGCATCCGGGTGTAGCGGCGCAGGTTGAAAGCGCGTTCGACCCAGGCTTCGGGCGGCGGTGGCGACAGGTCGGCCGGAAAGGCGGCGAAGGCGGTCGGCACCTCGACCCGGCTGCCGGCCGGCAATGCCAGCGACTTCTCCTCGATCACGCCACGATAGAGCCAGGTCGCCGTGCCGGCGGTGCCGGTCAGCCAATAGACCATGATGTTGTCGAGCAGGCGGTCCATGCTGAAGCGCGCATTGGGATCGCCCTGGCAATCGCTCCAGCCGTGGAACTTCTCGACGATCCAGGCCGCCAGCCCGACCGGCGAATCGGCGAGGCCGACGCCCAGGGTCTGCGGCTTGGTGGACTGGATGCGCTGGTAGGCGGTCTTCTGCCCGCGCTCGGCGCGCGCTGCGGCCAGCCACTGCTTTTCCTCGTCGCCGAGATCGACGTTGCGTTCGTCGATGCCCGGACGCAGGGCCATCATGTTGAGATGCAGGGCACGACAGCCGGTCTCGACATCGTCCTTGTCCTTGCTGACAGGATGGTCGAAGGCCAGCCAGGCCGACACCGTGCTGCCCCAGTCACCACCCTGGGCGATGTAGGGACGCTGGTAGTTCAGGGCCTCGACCATCAGCCGATGCCACAGGCCGGCGATGGCGCGCGGACCGATCGGCCCCACCGTGCCGTCGGCGCGCACCGGCGGCGCCGACCAGCCATAGCCGGGCAATGACGGCACGACGACGTCGAACGCATCCAGCGCATCGCCGCCGTGACGTTCAGGGTGTGCCAGCGTGTCGATGACGTGCAGGAATTCGACGATCGAGCCCGGCCAGCCGTGGGTGATCAGCAGCGGCAACGGCGGCGGCGCGCCGCGCACGATGGTGCCGGGCTCGCGGATGAAGTGCAGGCGCTGCGGACCGATATCGACGAGGTAGTTGGGAAAACCGTTGAGCTCGTCTTCGAAGCGGCGCCAGTCGTAGGCGTAGCGCCAGTGATCGACCAGCGCGCGCAGGAACGCGGGGTCGGTCCCGTAGTCCCAGGCCGCATTGTCGATGGCGACCGGCCGCTTCCAGCGCCGCAGCCGCTCGTCGAGATCATCGAGCTGCTGGTCGGGAACGGAGATCCGGAACGGCTCGGGTGTTTCGTAGCGTGTACTCTGGGACATGCCTGACGATGTGCGTGTGATGACAAGGCCATCTGTCATCCCGAGCGTAGCGAGGGATCTAGGGGTGATTGCCTAGATCCCTCGCTGCGCTCGGGATGACAGAGATGCTGCGGGTGGTTGGCCTGCCCGCAGCGCCTCCACATTGCCTTCCCCGCGGCCCAAAGGGCAAGATCGGCACGCGCGAACGTGACAGGTTCGTTCCGTCTCGAACCTCATCAGGATGAAGTTGGGATTCTTCCTCAGGTCGCGATCGTGCGCTTGACGTGCTCGATGAGCTCGGCGGCGACGGCGGCCATGTCGACGTCGTTGGGCGCCAGCAGCCATTGGGCGCGGGCGCCGCGCAGGGCGGCCAGCAGCAGGGTCGCCTCGGCTGCGGGGTCGATGTCGGCGCGGATGTCGCCGGCGGCCATGCCGACGCGGATCTGCTTCTCCAGCCCCTCGATGGCCAGGCGGTTGGTCTTGCGCATGACGCCGCGGAACTCGGACTGCTGCGTCAGCGCTTCCTTCTGGATCAGGTACAGCGCCCGTGCCGCCGCGACATCGACGCTGACATCCAGGTAGACCGCGATGTCGGCCAGCAGCCGCGGCAGGCCGTCCGCCGGCGGGTTGGTGGCCCGCAGGCGCGTACGGAAACGACGCTGGATCTCGTCCACGACAGCGCGGACCAGGCCCTCCTTGGTCTTGTAGTGATGGGCGGTGAGCCCGCGGCTGTAGCCAGCCGCCTCGCCGACGTCGCCCAAGGTCGTGCCCTTGATGCCGCGTTCGGCGATCAGGCGAATCGCAGCATCGAGCAGACGCCGCTCGGCGGCCTCGCGGCGATCGGCTTGACGTCTGCGTTGTTGCGGCGCCTGAGCCTCACCAGGCCGACCAGTTTCCATCGACTTTTACCCTGCACCCGTGATGCGGCCGAGCGGCAAGAAGTATTGCCTTGGCGCCGAGGCCTCAACCGATTTCACCCACGATCGCCGGCACCGCCGAGCTTACCAGAAAATGCTTGCTTCTCGATAAGCAAATTAATAATAGTGGCCGAAAGCGGCCCGCAAAAGGTCCCGGCGGAGGAAACAGATCACGCGTCACGGCGCGCACATTTCGTTCGGCACTCGACTGCATCTTGCAGCGCAACGGCGATGATCCGCCGCGGCGATGACCGCGGCCGGCACCAGCCACAAAAGGAGGAACGTGAGCATGATCCGGTTGAGGCCCTCTGCGCGTTCGCGTCGGATGCTGTCGGGAGTCGCCGCAGCCCTCTTGCTGGGCAGCACGGCGTTCTCCGCCGCAGCGGTGGAGCCCAAGCGCGGTGGCACGCTGACCGTCGGCCTGGCCCAGGATCCGCCGATCGTCGATCCGATCCGCACCGGCAGCTTCACCGAGCGACAGTTCGCCACGCCGGTCTACGAAGCGCTGTTCGATATCGACGCCAAGGGCCAGGCAGTGCCGTTCCTCGCCGAGAGCTACACGGTGTCGGAGGACGCCAAGACCTATCGCGTGAAGCTACGGCCCGGCATCAAGTTCCATGACGGCACGCCGCTGGACGCCGAGGCGGTGCTGGCCAACTTCGATCGCACGCGCAATCCGGCCAACGGCTGCCGCTGCCTGTCGTTCGTGCAGGACATCGAGGCGATCACCGCGATCGACCCGCTGACGGTCGAGTTCAAGCTGAAGACCGCCAGCGCCGCCTTCCCCACCATTCTCGCCGATGCGCCCGGCATCATGGTCTCGCCCACGGCGTTCAAGGCCGACCCAACGGGCATCGGCACCAAGCCGGTCGGCACCGGCCCTTTCAAGTTCGTCGAGTGGGTGCGCGGCAGCCGCTACGTCGTGAACCGCAATCCCGACTACTGGCGTCCGGGCCGGCCGTATCTGGATCAGCTCGTCTTCCGCGGCATCCAGAACACCGAAACGCTGGAGGCGGCGTTCCTGTCGGGCCAGACCGACATCATCATCCAGCCGTCGCACCGCTTCGTGGCGCAGATGAAGAAGAACGCCAAGTACACCGTGCTGCAGCCCGGCGGCTTCGGCTACGACGGCGTCTACATGAACCTGAGCGAGCCGCCGTTCGACGATCAGCGCATCCGCCAGGCCGTGGCGCAGGCGATGGACCGCGAACTGCTGCGCAAGACGCTGCAGTTCGGCATTCCCGAGCTTGCCGACAGCCCGTACGGGCCGGGCATGGCCGTGCACCAGCCGGTGCCGAATTATCCCAAGTACGACCTCGCCAAGGCCAAGGCGCTGGTGGCGGCCTACGGCAAGCCGGTCAGCTTCACCCTGCAGTTCAACAACTCGCCCGGCGGCCAGCGGCTGGCGCAGTCGCTGCAGGAGATGTGGGGCCTGGCGGGCATGAAGGTGGAGCTGCAGCCGGTCGACCAGAACCGCATCGTGCAGAACATGTCGTCCAAGCAGTTCGTGGCCTCGCTGTACCGCTTCACCGGCCGCGCCGATCCGCACATCAACACCTACCCATTCTTCCATTCGAAGTTCGCCGACACGACGCCGTCGTCGAACTACGGGCATTACAAGAATCCCAAGGTGGACGAGCTGCTGGAACAGGGCGTCGCCACGCTCGATCCCGCCAAGCGCAAGGCGATCTACGGCGATCTCGCCAAGGTGCTGGCGCAGGATCTGCCCTATGCGTACCTGTTCTACGTCGCCGACAACATCGTGATCAGCCGCAAGGTGAAGGGCCTGCCGGCGGTGCCGGACGGCCTCGTGCGCTTCGCCGACATGTGGCTCGAGTAGGGTGATGGATTTGCGGGCGATTCCCTCCCCCAACGTAGTTGGGGGAGGTGGCCGAAGGCCGGAGTGGGAGCCAACGTGGTGTCTCAGTTACAGACACCACGTGGGGTCCCCTCCGCCCCTTCGGGGCACCTCCCCACTTCGTGGGGAGGGGTACTTGCGATGACCCTGCGTCGCTGGCTGTGGAGCGTGGCGGGTGTGGCCGGCACGCTGCTGGCAGTGTCGCTGGTCAGCTTCCTGCTGGTCGCGCTGCTGCCGGGCGACGTGGCGGTGCTGATCCTGGCCGACTCGGCCACGCCCGAACGCGTCGCCGCCCTGCGCGAGCAGCTCG
>DATEIF010000570.1:0-6439 GCA_035279205.1 Vineibacter sp. | reverse complement strand
CCTCGCTGCGCTCGGGATGACAGTGCTGTGTCTCGATCGGAAACGCCCCGCCCGTCGTTCCAGCGTCCGTCGGTCAGTAGCGCCCCAGGTTGGTGGCGTCCGGACTCCATTGAATGGGCCCATGCTGGAACAGGGTCGAGCTCAGGCAGTGGCCATTGGCGGCATCGGGAGCGGTCGCGCGCAGAGGGGTGATACCCCTGGCCGTCATTTCCGCGTTGTACAGGTTCAGGCTGACCTTCATGTCCTCGGGGTTGTTGCTGTGCCCGAGCTGGCGCGGCCCTTTCTCGTCCAGATCAAGGAAGGCCAGCGTCTGGGATCCGGCGCTGTAGACCCACAATTTCGGTGCGCTCAAGTTCGATCCGCCGATCGAATAGGCATCCGTGGCCGTCGTCGGCGTGATGCTGTTCGGTCCGGTACGCCACTTCCCCCAAAAGGTGAAGGTCCGGATCCGTTGGCCGTGGCGGGCGGCGTACTCATAGAACTCCCCGTCGCCCATGACCGGTATCCGCGCCTCCAGCAGTCGCACGTACAGCCACCTCTCCTGATATCCACGGAGTTTCTGGGTCACCTTGATCTGGCATTCCTTGAACATCGCTCACCCCCACGGCCGGAACTCTGGCAGCGGGTGTCGGCACGGTCTTGGAATGCCGCGCCAGGCCGCTTGTCGGATTGCGCCACCCCATACCGTCACGCATACTGCCGCGCTTCTCGCGCGGATGGAGTGAGCCGTGCACCTGGCACCGCCGCAGCTGGTGCGCTTCTCGACCGAGATGCTGCCCCATGGCGATCGCATGTCGGCCTTTCGCGAGCAGTTCGCGCGGAAGGTCCTCACCATGGACGTGGTCGATCACAGTGGCGGCAAGCCACGCATCGACCTGACCGCGCTCAAGCTGGGGCCTGTCTCCGTCGGCAGCGTCCGTGGCACGGCCTGCGAATTCATTCGCGAGGCGCAGCACGTCAAGGACGGCACGGGCGATCTGCAACTGCTCCTGGTCGGCCATGGTCCGGTGCATGCGCGCCAGATGGGCCGGGAACTCCGCCTGGAGGCCGGATCGGCCGCGCTTTTCGACTACCGGCGGCCGCATCGTTCCGGCGGCGGCAACGGGGGCAGCGCCGCGAATGTTTTCGTGCCGCCGCCGATGCTGCAGGCGCTCGTCCCGCACGCCGAAGATCGGGTGGGACACCAAGTGCGCCCGGGTCTCGCCTTGCGCCTTCTGGACGGCTACCTCGGTTCACTCATCGCGCTGGATGCGCCGCCGCCGGCCGACCTGGCACACGTGATCGCACAGCACCTCGTCGACTTGGCCGCGGCTGTGATCGGGCCGACACCCGAAGGCCGCGAGATCATCGCCGGCCGCGGGTTGAAAGCGGCGCGCCTGCACGCGGCGCTGGCCGAGATCGCGCGGCGCGCCGGCAATCCCGGCTTCGACGTCGACAGCGTGGCCCGTCGCCTCGGCCTGTCGCGGCGCAGCCTTCAGCGCCTGCTCGAGGAGACCGGCACGTCGTTCACCGAGCACGTCACGGCGCGTCGGCTCGAGCGCGCCTACGCGATGCTGGCCGATCCCGCCTGCGCACACCTCAGGATCGTCGAGATCGCACTCGCCGCCGGCTTCGGCGACGTGTCTCATTTCAATCGCCTGTTCCGCAGCCGGTTCGGCGAAACGCCCTCCAGCGCGCGGACGAGCAGCGGCCGCGGGCGAGACTGAAGGTCGGGCTGCTCTGTGGGCATTCGGCGCGATGCTCCTGCATCACTGACATGATCCGCTGATGTTCCAGGGACGAGATGCGGGTCGGCCAGAAGAGCGGCACCTTGTCCTTGGGCCCTCACCCTCCCATGCGCTGCGCGCCATGGGCCCCTCCCTCTCCCGCTTGCGGGAGAGGGGAAAGGTGGTAGCCTCGCGGACAACAAAGAAGCCTTCAGGGAGGCTGAGATGGGAGTGCGTCGCCGCGCCGTGCTGGCGGGGAGTGTTGCTGCGACTCTGGGAGCGCCGGCGATCGTCGCGGCGCAGGGCACTACCTGGCCCAATGGCGCGATCCGGTTCGTCGTGCCCTTCCCGCCCGGCGGGTCGACCGATCCGATCACGCGCATCATCCAGGCCAAGCTGATCGAGCTCAACGGCTGGAACGTCGTGGTCGACAACAAGCCTGGTGGTACCGGCGTGGTGGGGGCCGCGGTCGCGGCCAAGGCGCCACCCGACGGCCAGACCTGGCTGTTCGTGTTCGACAGCCACATCCTCAATCCGCTGTGGACGCCCAGCCTGCCCTATCGCGACGAGGAGCTGCTGCCGGTCATGCAGATCGGCCGCAGCGCCCAGGGCATCGCGGCCTACCCGACGCGGCCCTACGGCCGCTTCGCCGAGGTGATCGCCGCCGCCAAGGCCGCTCCCGGCACGATCAGTGTCGGCGCGCTGGCGGCCAGCCTGGCGCAGATCTTCCTCGCCTTCCTGCAGAAGGAGAACGGCTTCCAGGTCAACACCATCCCCTACAAGGGCGGCGGGCCGCTGTTCCAGGATGCGCTGGGCGGCGTCACCGACGTGTCGATCTCCAGCCTCGCCAACATGATGCCGCATGTGCGGGCGGGGAAGCTGAAGCTGATCGGCGTCACCGGCGAGAAACGCAGCGCGCTGGCGCCGGATGTGCCGACGCTGGCCGAGCAGGGCGTCAAGGCGCTGCCCTCCTACGCGTGGTGGGGCGTCTATGCGCCGGCCGGCACGCCCGCAGCGATCGTCGCGCGCATGCATGAGGCGATCACGAAGGCGGTGCGCACGGCCGACGTGACGCAGAAGTTCGTCGAGCAGTTCGACATGGAGGTGGTGCTGAGCGCGCCCGACGCCTTCGCCGCCATGACGCGCAAGGAGCAGGAACTCTGGGGCAAGGTGATCCGCGACAACAACCTGAAGGCGGAATAGGCAGACGCTGGGGGCGCGCGACTCCGTGGCGCGTCTTCGTTTCAGGCACCTCATGACGCGCCACAGAGTGGCGCGCCCCCAGCGACTGATCGAACCGCCTTGGCCAATTTCCTTGGCCAGCGACGTCGGTCCATGAGCGCCGCTGGAGCGGCGCGGTCCCAGCCGTCGCCAGCAACACCATCACTGACCGAACCGTGGGATGCCCCGCGAATTTTCGGATTGTCATCCGAGTGGATGACGACGTGATGCCGCGTCGCGATCATCCTCGCCTCATCCGGACATCGCCCCGCCTGATGGGGTGATGCCGCAAGACGGCTCTACCCGATCGTGCATCAAGACGCTCCGGCACGGTGTCCGGTGCGGCGGCGCCGGTGCGCCCGGCATGAACGACGCAGGCCGTCGAGCAGATGATCGAGGGGAGGCAGTCATGCCGTTCACGGCCAAGGTGATCACAACGAGCGAATGGGGCGCCAAGCCGCCGCTGGCGAGCTTCGAGCTGACCACGCCGAAATACGTCATCGTGCACCATACCGCCGGCCAGAATCCGCCGAAGGACTCCTCGCGCGGCACCCGCGACGGCGCCATGACGCTGGCGCGGCGCATCCAGACCGACCACATGAGCCGCGGCTGGTCGGACTCCGGGCACAACTTCCTCAACACGACCGGCGGCTTCGTGGCCGAGGGACGCACCGGCACCGTCGAGGCCATCAAGAAGGGCAAGTGCATTCGCTCGGCGCACGCGGCGCAGGATCCCGGCCGCCTGGCCAAGGGCAACGAGTCGCCGGGGATCGAGAACGAAGGCAACTTCATGGCCTTCGCGATGAACGACGTGCAGTGGGCCAGCCTGGTCGATCTGTGCGCCGCGCTGTGCACCGCCTGCGACATCAGCCCCGCCAACATCCGCGGCCACCGCGAGTTCAGCAACACGCAATGCCCGGGCGACTGGCTGTTCGGCCAGCTGCCGCGCCTGCGCCAGGAGGTGGCCGAGAAGCTCGGCGTCGCACTGACGCCGACGGAAGCCTTCAACCTGCCGCCGCGCAACGACCGCGTGCGGATGGGCGACGTCGGCCCGATCGTGATCGCGACGCAGAAGCTGCTGCTGGGCCAGGGCCAGTCGCCCGGCGCCATCGACGGCATCTTCGGCGAGAACACCAAGAGCGCCGTCATCGCCTTCCAGCGCGACCACGGCATCAAGGCCAGCGGCGAGATCGACGCGGCCACGCGCCAGGCGCTGGGCCTGTGAGGAGCAGCGCCATGCCGACCACCAGGTCATCCGCACCGTGGGCCGCGGCCGCGCAACGCCTGGGGTGCGTCGTCGCGCTGGGGCTGATCGCCGCCGGCTGCTCGGTGAACACCTACAAGCCGGCCATCGACCGCTTCGGCACGGCAACGCAGCAGGCGCGCGAGGCGTACACCAAGATGGAGGCGACGGTGCTGGCGGCGCACGCCGAGGACCTGCGCCAGCAGATGCTGCGCGGCGATCTGCGCGCGACGCTGAAGCCCGGCACCTGCAACGTCCGCTCCGAGCGCTGCGAGATCATGGTCGTTGACCGCAGCGGCAAGAGCCAGCCACTGCACGACCAGTTCGACAACATCAACGCCCTGATGGGCGACATCGCCGACTACGCCGCGAACCTGCGCGCCATCGTCGCCTCGGACGCCCCGCAGCAGGTGACGGCCAGCGTCGGCGCCGCCGCCGGCAGCATCAAGGCACTGTCGGCCAATATCGCGAAGATCAAGGGTGCCGGCGCCGACAAGAATGCGGCGTTCATCGAGCCGGCGGCCAACATCATCGGCTGGGCGGTCGGCGAGTTCGTGAACCTGCTGCAGGTCGACGCGCTGCGCAAGGCGACGGCGCGCGCCAACCCGGTGATCCAGGAGGCCCTGCCCATCCTGCAGGAGAGCGCCATTGCCGCCAGCAGCGTCGCCAACGCAGGCTTCGCCAAGCGCGTCGCCGACCTCAGGGAGGCCTACCGCCGGGCACCCGGCGACCGGGCGGCGCTGGACCGGTTCGAAAAGGAAGTGCGGGATTTCGATACCGCCCTGCGGGCAACGTCGCCGGCGGTGTTCGACGCCATGGCCACGGCGCACGGCGATCTCACCGACGCGCTGGCGGGCAAGAACGTCAGCGTGGCGGACGCCTATGCCGCCATCGAGCAGTTCGCGGCCAAGGCGGAGGCTCTCTACAAGCTGATCGCCGCGCTGGAGGCGGCGGCCAAGGCATCGAAGAAGCAGAACACCCGCTGACCACACGAGAAGACCACGAGGGGAGACCGTGTCATGTCCGGAGACGCCAAGGAGATCATCGCCATCGCGCGCGACACGCGCACCCACCTGTCGACACTGGAGCTCACGCTGTCGTCCGATATCGAAGCGATCGAGCAGGACGCGTTCGCCGCCAACCGGCCCATGACCAAGGCCGAGACGACGCGGCATGACCAGCTGCGCGCGATGCTGGCGGAAACGCGCGATGCGTTCGTGGCGCTGGGGTTCGTGACCCTGCAGGCGCTGAACAATTCCGACACGGTGAAACGGCTGCGCGCCGATATCGCCGACGCCAACCAGCAGATCCAGGCCGACCTGGCGCGGCTGAAGAAGATCGCGAAGTTCGCCGAGGTCACGGCCCGCATCCTCGAGGGACTGGCCAAGCTCACCGGGACGCTGGCGGGCTTCGTCGCGTAGTACCGGCTATCGGTGGAAGGTGAGTCGCGCCTGTCATCCCGAGCGCAGCAAGGGATCTCCTGCGATCGACGCATGGGTGCGCCATTCGCGGGAGATCCCTTGCTACGCTCGGGATGACAGGTGTGTGCTTGGCGGAACTGGCCGTCGGGTCGATCGCCCCGGCATAGAACCCGACCGCGATCAGCGGCGCCAAGACGCCGTGGTTCGCGCGCTTCCATGCAGCCGACTCGCAGCTCTGGCGCGACCGCACGCTGTTCTCGACCTGAAGCGGCGGCTTGCGCCGGAGCGCAAAGCGGTTCTTCATCGGCGGTGATCCTCATTTCGGACACCGCCATGCGCTACGGCTTCTATCTTCCCACCCGCGGTCCCACCGCCACGCGCGAGGGCATTCTCGCGCTGGCGCGCGAGGGCGAGCGGTTGGGACTGCACTCGGCGATGATCGCCGATCACATCGTGTTTCCGGTCGAGAGTGCGTCGGCCTATCCCTATACGCTGGACCGCAAGCATCCCTCGGGCGGCGATGCGCTGGAGACGTTCTCCATCCTGGGCGTGGTGGCCGGCGCCACCGAGCGGCTGCGCCTGGTCACCTCGGTGCTGGTGCTGCCCTACCGCAACCCGGTGCTGACCGCCAAGATGGTGGCGTCGCTGGACGTGCTGTCGGGTGGCCGCGTCACGCTCGGCGTCGGCGTCGGCTGGCTGCAGGAGGAGTTCCAGGCGCTCGGCAGTCCCGACTTCGCGCAGCGCGGCGCCGTCAGCGACGAATGGATCGCGATCCTCAAGCAGCTGTGGACGACGTCGCCGGCCAGCTTCGAGGGCAGCTTCTACCGCTATGCCGACATCCGCTGCGA
>DATEIF010000569.1:0-9774 GCA_035279205.1 Vineibacter sp. | reverse complement strand
GACGCGGCAGGCCCGCACGATCGACCGCATGGGTCGATCATACAGGCAATCAGCGTTCGATGCGCGTGCTCAGGCGGCGCGACCGTGGCGCAGCAGCCGGCCGGGCAGGCCGCCGTCAGCCACAACGCTGTCACGGCCGTCGCGCCGGATCATCGTGCCGTTCACGATCACCGCGTCGATGCCGTGAGCATCGGCGATCAGCCGGTCGGCGCCGGCCGGCATGTCGTAGACGCGTCGCAGCTTGCTGGGCCCGACGGTGGCGGGGTCGAACACCACGATGTCGGCCGGTCGTCCCGTTGCCAGCAGGCCGCGGTCGTGAATGCCGAACATTTCCGCCGGCCGCTGCGTGAGGTGATGCACGGCCTGCTCGAGCGACAAGGTCTTTTTCTCGCGCACCCAGTGGCCCAGCAGATAGGTGGAATAGCAGGCATCGCACAGCTGATTGGCATGCGCGCCGGCATCCGACAGCGCAATCACCGTGTGGGGATCGGTGATCAGGTCGGCGACCTCGTTCTCGTCGAAGTTCAGCACCGCCATGCGGAAGCGTGCGCCCAGCTGGTTGTCGAGGCTGAGGTCGAAGGCGAGGTCGACGGGATCGACGCCGCGCTGGCGGGCGGCCAGGCCGAGCGGCATTTCCTCGAGCTCGCGCGCCGTCGGCGCCCAGGCGATCACCGTGCGCTCCCACCAGTTGCGGAACACCGGCGTGAGCTCGGCCGTGAAGCGCTGGCGCCACGCCTTGTCACGATAGGCGCGCACGCGCGCGCCGGGGGTGCGGGCATCCTCGGCGGCAAGCTCGTTCATCATCTTCATGACGTCGAAGATGAAGGGCTCGGCGAAGGTGAACTCGAAGTTCAGCGGCCGGCAGCTCACCTGCGGAATGACGACGGCGCCGCTCTTGCGCTGCTCGGCGGCCAGATCGAGCTGACGGCGATGGCCGCCGGGGCCGTACATGTAGGACAGCAGCGCCGTCCATGTCACCGGCACGCCATGCTTGCGGCTGACCTCGGCCATCTCCTTGGTCGAGAACGACTTGCCGATGGTGATCTGCATCAGGCCGCGTTTCAGCCCGCCCATCACCGACACCAGCTGATCCATCTCGTCGACGGTCGCCTGCCGGCTGGGCACCGGCTTGCCGCCGTAGCCGTTGTGCGTGATCGACGCCGAGGTGCCGAAACCGATGGCGCCGGCCTCCATCGCCTCGCGCACCAGATCTTTCATCGTCTTGATTTCGTCCACCGTCGCGGCGCGTTCGGTGGCGTCCTCGCCCATCACATAGAGTCGCAGCGGCGTGTGGCCGAAGAGGGCGGCGACGTTGATGGCCGTGCCGCGCTTTTCCACGGCGTCGAGGTACTGCGGGAAGGTCTCGAACGGCCAGTCGTTGCCCAGGCCGGCCTGCAGCGCATCGAGGCTCATGCCCTCGACCTTCTCCAGGGTTTGCAGGATCAGCTTGCGGTGCGCCGCGCGGGTGGGCGCGACACCAAAGCCGCAGTTGCCGATCACGGTTGTCGTGACGCCGTGCCACGGCGAGATGCTGAGCATGCGGTCCCACAGCACCTGTGCGTCGTAGTGCGTATGCACGTCGACGAACCCCGGCGCCACGACGCGGCCGGTGGCGTCGATGGTGGTGCGCGCATCGCCCTCGGCCTTGCCCAGCGCCACCACCTTGCCGTCCTTGACGCCGACGTCGCCGGCATAGCCCGCCTTGCCGCTGCCGTCGACGATGGTCCCGCCGGTGATCTTGAGGTCGAATGCCATGGCGCCCTCCCTGGGCCCCGCGCCCGATGTGAATGGTTGTTTACCGGCGGCATTGTGCCGGCCGATGATGCTGCCGGCAATGTCGTCGGTGCATGGCTGGGTATCGGCCCAGATGGTCGGACTTCCGCGAAGCCTGCGAGGCAGCCGGCCACGGTGCAACGAGGTCTGCCTTCCCTCTTTGGTGCGCGAGCCCTTGTGCAGTAGACTGGTGCCAGGAGACGAGGACATGAAACGATTGGAAAAGCTCAGCGTCATGCTGCCGGCGGACCTGGCGGACATGGTTCGCACGCGCGTCGAGGCCGGCGAGTTTGCGTCCGACAGCGAGCTTGTCGGAGAGGCGCTGCGTCTATGGCAGGAACGCGATGCTGACCTTGATGAAGCGTTCGAGGAAGTGCGCGCTGGAATTCAACGGGCGCTGGCTGATCCGCGGCCGTCGATTTCCGACGGGGAGGTCAGACGGAGCCTCGAAGAGCTTTACGCTGCGACGGTGAAAGCCCGCGGCGATGCCGCTTGACTTGGTCTATCGCGCGGATGCCAGGGAAGACCTCGATAACATTTTCCGACACATAGCAGTTGAAAGCCCCGAGCGGGCACTGACCTTCGTCAATTCCATACTCGACCACTGTGCACTGCTTCGCGTGGTCCCGGAATGGGGGAGGCGCGTCCTGAACTGGGAGCAGGGCTGCGCATTTACCCTATTCGCCGGCGCGTCGTTGTCGTCTATCTGATCGGTGCCTCGGCGGTCGAAGTCGTGCGGGTCTTCTATGGTGGTCGCAACATCGAAGCGCTGCTGACGAAACGAAGATTGGGCGGGGTACAAGGAGTGGAACATGGCCACGCATAAAATCGCGGTGATCGCCGGTGACGGCATCGGTAAAGAAGTGGTGCCGGCCGGTATCGAGGTGATCGAGGCGGCGGGCAGGCGCTTCGGCGTCAATTTCCAGTGGACGGAGTTCGACTGGAGCTGCGAGCGCTACGCCAAGACCGGCGAGATGATGCCCAAGGACGGCCTCGACCAGCTGCGCGCCTACGAGTCGATCTTCCTGGGCGCCGTGGGCTGGCCGGGCGTGCCCGATCACGTGTCGCTGTGGGGCTTGCTGATTCCCATCCGCCGCGGCTTTGACCAGTATGCCAACGTACGCCCGGTGCGCCTGTTCGAGGGCGTGCAGTGCCCGCTCGCCGGACGCAAACCGGGCGAGATCGATTTCTATGTCGTGCGCGAGAACACCGAGGGCGAGTATTCTTCCAGCGGTGGTCGCATGTTCGAGGGCACCGAACGCGAGTTCGCCGTCCAGGAGGCGATTTTCACGCGCCATGGCGTCGACCGCATCCTGAAGTACGCCTTCGACATGGCGCGTACGCGCCAGAAGAAGCACGTGACGTCGGCCACCAAGTCCAACGGCATCATCCACACCATGCCGTTCTGGGACGAGCGCTTTGCCGCCGTGAAGCAGCGCTACGCCGATATCACGACCGACCAGTTCCACATCGACATTCTGACGGCGCACTTCGTGCGCAACCCGCACTGGTTCGACGTGGTCGTGGGCAGCAATCTGTTCGGCGACATCCTCTCCGACCTCGGGCCGGCGGTGGTGGGCTCCATCGGCATTGCGCCCAGCGGCAACATCAATCCCGAACGCGCGCATCCCTCGATGTTCGAGCCCGTTCATGGATCGGCACCGGACATCGCCGGCAAGGGGATCGCCAACCCCATCGGCCAGGTGTGGTCGGGGGCCATGATGCTGGAGCATCTGGGTCACAAGGACGCCGCCGATGCCGTCGTGCGCGCCATCGAGATCGTGCTGGCGGGCGGCGGCCCCAAGACGCCGGATCTCGGCGGCAACGGCGGGACGCGTGATCTCACCCGCGCCATCGTCGAGGCCGTGAAAACCGCCTGACACCAGGTGCCTGCGACACGCCGGCCTTCGTCAGTGATGATATTGACGCAGGTCACGATCCGATGCTGAGTCACCCGATCTGACGGCGCGCGCTCGCACCGTCGGTGCAACAATGGACTTGCAGGGGTGCCAAATGTCTAGACGTCTCTTCATCGGCCTGATGGGCGCCGCCGTGGTGGCCCTGACCGGCCCGGCCGTGGCGCAGAACTATCCGACCAAGCCGATCACCATGGTTGTGCCGTTCGCGGCCGGCGGTCCCACCGATGCGCTGGCCCGCGTGATCGGCCAGAAGATGAGCGAGAAGCTCGGCCAGCAGATCGTGGTCGACAACGCCGCCGGCGCCGGCGGCACCATCGGCGTCGCCAAGGCGGCGCGCGGTGCGCCTGATGGCTACACCCTGCTGTTCACCCACATGGGCACGCTGGCGGTCAACATCGCGCTCTACAAGTCGCTGCCCTATGACAGCCAGAAGGATCTGGTGCCGGTCGGGCTCGCCGGTACCAACCCGATGGTCCTGGTGACCAAGAAGGCGTTCCCGGCCAAGGACTTCAAGGAATTCAGCGAATACGTCAAAGCCAACCAGAAGAAGGTGCAGTACGGCATGGCGGGCATCGGCGCCGCCTCGCATCTGGGCGGCCTCATGCTCAACAGCATGATGAAGGTCGAGGTGTTGGAAATCCCCTACAAGGGCACAGGCCCGGCGCTCAACGACCTCGTCGCCGGCCAGTTCGACTACATGGTCGACCAGGCCGTGAACGTGTTGGCGCAGATTCAGGCCGGCAACATCAAGCCGCTGGGCGTCAGCACCAAGAAGCGCCTGGCGCAGCTGCCTGACGTGCCGACCATCGATGAAGCGGGCCTGCCGGGCTACGAGGTCACGATCTGGAACGGCCTGTTCGCACCCAAAGGCACGCCGGAGCCGATCGTCGCCAAGCTGAACGCCGTGCTGGGCGAGGTGATGGCTGACGAGGGCGTGCGCAAGCGCCTGAGCGATCTCGCCGTCGATCTGCCGACCAAGGAAGAGTCGACCCCGGCGGCGCTGGGCGCGCTGCTGAAGGCCTCGATCGACAAGTGGGTGCCTGCCGTCAAGGCCGCCGGCGTGCAGCCGGAGTAAAAGTCTTTTTGTCATCCCGAGCGTAGCGAGGGATCTCCCGCGAGAGACGCAGCACGTGTCATTCGCGGGAGATCCCTCGCTGTGCTCGGGATGACAGCGATCTGCAGTTGCATCCGCGGCGCGTTTGCGATATGAACGCCGCCCTTGGCGATACTCTTTTGCGCGGGAGGCGTGCATGTTGATCAACATCAGCTCGTTCGTCTTTCGTGACCGGCCCGGTCTTCGCACCGGCCATTAGGTCGCCCTCGGGTGGATCGGCCAGCACAGCGGCCACACCCGTCTAACCCAGTGTTCTGAACACCAGCGACTTGTGCCGGCGCCGCATTGCGGCGGCCGTACGGCTTTGTCGCCAGTAAGGATCGGATGGTGCCGTCGCGCCATCCGCATGCGGTCATGACCCCTCGTTCGTCCGATAAAGCCGGCGATCCGTTCCGGCGAACCTTGCGTTTCGTCTTTGCGCAATGGCGCCGCCAGCCGACATTGGCGTTGACGATCATCAGCTGCGTCGTCGTGCTGACGCTGGTCGAGCTGCTGATCCCGTTGCTCGCCGGCAAGCTGATCGACGTGGTCGCCGACAGGCTTGCCGACCGCAGGACCTCGCTTGATGCGGCGATCCAGATCTTCGTCGGGCTCGCCGGCATGGGCGCTGCCATGGTGGCGCTGCGCTTCGGCCTGTTCCGCGGCATCGTGCGCTTCACCCTGCACATGATGAAGCAGGTGGCGGAGGAGGCGTTCTGGCGCGTGCAGCGGTTCTCGACCGACTGGCACGCCAACAACTTCGCCGGCTCGACGGTGCGCAAGGTCAGCCGCGGCATGTGGGCGTTCGACCAGCTCAACGACACGCTGATGCTGGCGCTGCTGCCGGCCATCTCGGTGCTGGTGCTGGCCACGATCTCGTTCGGCGCCCGCTGGCCCGTCATGGGATTGGTCATCGGCGTCGGCAGTTCGGCCTACATCGTGTTCGCCTCGCTGATGGCGCTGCGCTACGTCGCGCCGATCGCCCAGCTGTCGAACCGCTGGGACACGCGCCTGGGCGGCACCTTGGCCGATGCCATCACCTGCAATCCGGTGGTGAAAGCGTTCGGCGCCGAGGCCCGCGAGGACCTGCGGCTGGGGCGGGTGCTGAAGCGCTGGCAGTCGCGCACGCGGTTGACCTGGAACCGCGCCGTGCTGAACGGCACGGTGCAGCAGATCCTGCTGCTGACGATCCGCCTGTCGGTGGTCGGCGGCGCGATCGTGCTGTGGTGGCGGGGGCATGCGAGCGCCGGCGACATCGCCTACGTGCTGACGACGTACGGCGTGATCAACGGCTATCTGCACAACATCGGCGATCACGTCACCAACGTGCAGCGCGCGGTGAACGAGCTGGAGGAGCTGGTCGGCTTCCACGACGAGCCATTGGGCGTGGAGGACCGTCCCGGTGCCGTGCCGTTGCGGGTGAAGGAGGGGCGCGTCGCCTTCGAGAAGGTGACCTTCCGCTACCCGGGCCAGGTCCGGTCGGTCTACACCGACTTCTCGGTCACGATCGCGACGGGCGAGCGTGTCGGCCTGGTCGGTCACTCGGGCTCGGGCAAGACGACGTTCGTCAAGCTGGTGCAGCGCCTGTACGACCTCGATGCCGGCCGCGTGCTGATCGACGGCCAGGACATCGCCGGCGTGACGCAGACCAGCCTGCGCCAGCAGATCGCCATCGTGCAGCAGGAGCCGGTGCTGTTTCACCGCTCGCTGGCCGAGAACATCGCCTACGCGCGGCCCGATGCCAGCCTGGCGGCGATCCAGGAAGCGGCCAAGCTGGCGCACGCGCACGACTTCATCATGCGGCTGCCCAAGGGCTACGACACTCTGGTGGGCGAGCGCGGCGTGAAGCTGTCGGGCGGCGAGCGGCAGCGGGTGGCGCTGGCCCGCGCGTTCCTGGCCAACGCTCCGATCCTGATCCTGGATGAGGCGACGTCGAGCCTGGACAGCGAATCGGAGGCGCTGATCCAGCTGGCCATGCAGAAGCTGATGCGCGGCCGCACCACGCTGGTGATCGCACACCGCCTGTCGACCGTGCGTCAGCTCGATCGCATCCTGGTGTTCGACGAGGGCCGCATCGTCGAGCAGGGCAATCACGAGGCGCTGGTGGCACGCCCGGACGGTCTCTACCGCCGCCTGGTCGAACGCCAGATGGACGGCCCGGCGCCAGCGCTGGTGGCGTAGCGGTGAGGGCCATACTCACACTGTTGTCATCCCGAGCGTTAGCGAGGGATCTCCTGCGAAAGACGCACAGGACGGCCATTCGCGGGAGATCCCTCGCTTCGCTCGGGATGACGGTACGACGGCTCTTCGCTATAATTCGTACTCTAAGTAAATGGACAGCACCCCGCGTGATGTTGCGATATCTTTTCCTCGCCCTGACGGCAGCGGTTCATCTCGGGTTGTCGGCAGCCGGCGCCTGCGCGGGCGATGGCGCCGCCCTCAACGTGCTCGGCTTCTCCGACGATGGCCGCTATTTCGCGTTCGAGCAGTACGGCACGCAGGATGGATCGGCGTTTCCGTTTGCCGAGATCGCCTTCGTCGACACGCAAGCGGCGACGAGCCACGACAGGCCCTACATGGTCTTTCGCGACGTGATCCAAAGCGAGGCCGCCGAGCTGGACGCCGTTCGCGCCAACGTCCTGGCGCGGGCGCGCCCCCATCTCGCCGTCATGAAGATCCAGCGGCAGGGTATGGTCGTCGCCATCGATCCGGTGGCGCGCCCGTTCGAGGCCCTGTTGCCCATGGATGTGCCGGTGGTGCGCCGGCTGGAGGCCAGCGAACTGCGACTGGCTGATCCCACGCGCGGCGGCGCTCTGGTGCTGGGCCTCAAGCAATGGAAGATGTCGAGTCCGAGCTGCTCGACCATGGCGCCCGGCGAGACCCGAGCCTTTGCGCTCACGGTGGCGAAAGACGGATCGCCGGCCCGGGATATCCATGTCGACGCTGAGCTACCCGATTCGCGCCGCTGCCCGTACACCTATGGCCTGGTCGGAGCCTACCTGCAGGCGCGCAAGAGTGGGGGTGCCGTGATCGCCGTGGTCGTCAGCTACTACCCGGTCGGGTTCGAAGGACTCGATCGCCGTTTCCTGGTCGTCACCGCCGACCTCAAGTGACGCCGAGATGCAAGGCATTTGGAATTTACCGTCGTCCTGAGCGAAGCGAAGGACCTTGCGGTGGATCGTTCAAAGCATGTCTGTACTGAGGATCATCAGCACCGACAGTGTTGACGCCAGCACCGCAAGATCCTTCGCTTCGCTCAGGATGACGGCAAAAAAGTGCCTTATGCTCAGACTTTCCTGGTGCGAAGATCGGCACCGACCGTGACGTCGAGCTCGAACTTCACTTCATACGGCTTGCCTTCGAACATCGAGACGGGGCCGTTCGTCTTGAACCGGCCCTCGACGCGGTTGCCGGCAAGCTTCACGTCGGATCCTTTCACGGGGCCGACGGCCGTTATGGGACTCTGCGGGAAGCTGGGGTGGATGAGCTGGGCCTCGAAGAGTTCGCCGCCGGGGCTATGGAGCGAGATCGTCACCGCGCTGCCGAGTTCGCCGAACTCCGCGTCCGACCGGGGATTCTTCGAGGCCGCCTGGTCCTTCTCGGAGAGAACGATCACGATGGCGTCCTTGCCGGACTGGCCGTCGCGCTTATAGGCGCCGGCGAAGCGCAGCTTGGCTTCCTTGCCATTGCCGACGAAGCGGCCGGTGACGGTATCGGCGGCTAACGCTCCCGCGGGCGCGAACGATACGACGGCGCTGCCCGCGATGAAGAACCGACGCTTCATGATGGCCCCCCAATTGTGCATTGGCGCCGATCATAACAGCCCGAGGCACAATTGTCTGACAGTCACGCCGGTTTGAGGGTGTCCAGGCGCACCTCGGCCCGCCGCACGGCCTGGCCCGCTTCGTCGCGGATGGCGAGCGCCACCTTGCCCTCCCACCAGTCGATGTCGATGGTGCCGAAATTGGGGGCGCCGTAGACGCCGCCCAGCCGGTTGGGTCCGGCTTCGCGCGGGTTGGGGAAGAACTTGTTCAGCCCGCTCGAGGTGGCCTCCAGCAGCGGGTAGGGCGTGCCGTTGGTCTCGCGATAGAGCGCCCCCAGATGCCGGTCGCCGGAGATCAGCACCACGCCGGTGGCGCCGCTGTCGCGGATGGTGTCGTAGAGCTTCTGCCGCTGTCGCGGAAAGTTGCCCCAGCGCTCCCAGCCATGGCCGTCGGCCACCATCTGGATGCCCGAGCCGATCACCCGCAGGTCGGCCGGCACGCGCAACTGCTCGGCCAGCCACGCCCATTGCGCGTCGCCCAGGATCACCTTGGCGGGGTCTTCATCGGGCAGGTAGCGCTCCTTGCCCGCGGCGTTGCGCTCGTCCGTCGGCCGCCACGGCGACTTCGACCAGCGTACATCCAGCAGGATCACCTGCACCCGCTGGCCCGCCTGTCCGAACACGCGCGCATCATGCACGCCCTCGCGCGTGCGCCGCGGGTCGTCGGCCGCCGCCTTCCAGAAGTCGAGGAAGATCGACTTCGACTCGTCCTTCAGCGCATAGCCGACGCCGCCGTCGTTCTGGCCGTAGTCGTGGTCGTCCCATACCGCCATGTGCGGCACGTCGCGACGCAGCCGTGCGTATCCCTCGATCTTCCGTACGGCCTCGTAGGCGGCGTGGAAGCTGCTCGTATCCGCTGCCGTGGTGGCGTAGTCGGCATAGACATTGTCGCCCAGGAACAGGAACAGGTCGGGCCGGTAGCCGAAGACGGCGTCCCACACCGGCTGCGGCCTGGTCTGGTCGGCACACGAGCCGAAAGCGATGCGGGTGACAGGCCTCGGCTGCGCCTGTGTCATCGTCGGGATGGCGACGGAGGCAAGCGATGCGGCGATGGCCTGGCGGCGAAGGAGGGGGCGCGGCATGAGTCTCTCGATCTGACCTGAAGCTGACGCGAGGTTCGGGCAACGGGGAGACGGGAGAATACGTCAGCCGAGCGAAAAGTAAGT
>DATEIF010000568.1:0-2760 GCA_035279205.1 Vineibacter sp. | reverse complement strand
ACATCTTTGAGCGGCGCGTCCCGCGGCGGCCACATCAATGCGCCCGTGAACTATCTCGTGCCGACCGGCGAGCGGCCCTACAGCTACCAGTACGAGCCGCCGCCCGGCGTGCCGCTACGCAGCGGCCAGTACGTGGCACAGACAGTCCCCGTGCATGATGGCCGCCCGCTGATCGATACGTTGTCGCTCGATCGCCATGGTTTCGAGTTGCGGGCACACGCCAGTGCTGTCAGCGACTTCCGCGACGACGGCGTGATCCGCGCACGCTACTATCCCGAGGTCGCGCAGCTGGTGAAGGACGCCACCGGCGCCGCCCGCGTTCTGGTGTTCGACCACAACGTCCGGCTGGGCGCCACCGACCGGCCGGACGGCATCCGCGAGCCGGTCAAGCGGGTGCACAATGACTACACGGAGGCGTCGGCGCCGCAGCGCATCCGCGACCTGATGGGCGATGAAGCCGAAGCCCTGCTGCGACACCGTTACGTCTTCATCAATGTGTGGCGGCCCCTTCGCGAGCCGGTTCTGTCCTCGCCGCTGGCCGTGTGCGATGCGCAGAGCGTGGCGCCCGAAGACCTGATCGCGAGCGAACTCAGGTACCGCGACCGAACCGGCGAAACCTACGCCTTCACCTACAGCCCGCGGCACCGCTGGTTCTATTTCCCCAAGATGCGGCGCAACGAGGCACTGTTCCTGAAATGCTTCGACTCGGAGACTGACGGGCGTGCGCGCATGACGGCCCACACCGCTTTCGACGACCCGACGGTTCCCGCCGACGCACCGCCACGCGAAAGCATCGAGGCGCGCACGATCGCATTCTTCGCGCCCGGCGACACAGTCCAATAGCGACAAGGCATCCGGAAGCAGGCCCGATCCACTGATCGGGCCTGCTCTTTTTTTGCTGGCTGTGGGAATAATCACGACTTTGCCACGGGTCGCCTCGCTGTTTCCTTATTCGTGACCCCGGGCTGACCAGATCGGCGACCACGTTCTTTGCCAGCGGAAACGTTTTGGTGAGCGTCCGAGTCACCGGATCCGCTGAAGCGAGGAGACCCAATGACCCGCAAACTCATTGCTGCTTTTGTCGCCGCCGCGATCGGCATCGGCATCAGCTCCCAGGCCATGGCTGGTGACTGGAATCACCGCCGTGACGGCTGGCGCGACCGGCACCACAGCCATGATGGCTGGCGCGACAAGCGCCACCATGGGTGGGACCAGGGCCGGCACAACGGCTGGCGCGACCGTAATCACGATGGCCGCGTCGACTGGCGCGATCACGGCCGCTGGCGGGATCGCAACCATGACGGCCGCGTCGACTGGCGCGACCGCCGGGATTGGCGTGATCGCCGCGACTGGCGTGACCGTAACCATGATGGACGAGTCGACTGGCGCGACCGCCGTTGGCACGACCGGTCCTGGTGGTAAGACGAACTCACCGGATCGATTGATCATCTGATCGGATCAGGCGCGCATCACCGATGCGCGCCTGATCCTTTTTAGGACCCTGCCGACCTGACCCGGGGTTGCGAACCGGCGACAATCGGGGCCTGATCCGATCCATGCGAATCGGGATCGACCTTGGCGGCACCAAGATAGAAGGCATCGTGTTGAGCGATGACGGCAGCGAGATCACGCGCCGGCGCATTGCCACGCCCTCGGGCACCTACGACGATATCCTTCAGACAATCGGCGACCTCGTCCTCGGGCTGGAACGACAGGCCGGCGCCCCCTGCTCCGTCGGGGTGGGTACCCCTGGCGCGATTTCACCCGCCACGGGCCTGATCAAGAATGCCAACTCGACACGGCTGATCGGCCATCCGCTCGACCGCGACCTGGAGCGCCTGCTGGCGCGGCCTGTCCGGGTCGCCAACGACGCCAACTGCTTCGCCGTCTCCGAAGCGACCGACGGTGCCGCGGCCGGCGCCGACGTCGTCTTCGGCGTCATCCTGGGCACCGGCGTGGGCGGCGGCTTGGTCGTTGGCGGACGGCCTGTGGCCGGCGCCCAGGCAATTGCCGGTGAATGGGGTCACAATCCGCTGCCTGCCCCCTATGACGATGAACGTCCCGGGCCGCACTGCTACTGCGGCCGGCACGGCTGCATCGAGACCTGGTTGTCCGGCCCCAGCCTTGCCCGTCAGCACGAGGCGCTCACCGGCCGGCGTCTTGATGCTCATGCCGTTGCAGAGGCCGCAGAAGCGGGCGACGCCGACGCCGTGTCGGTGATCGAGCGCTATTGCCATCGCCTGGCGCGCAGCCTGGGGACCGTGATCAACCTGCTTGACCCGGATGCCATCGTCCTGGGCGGCGGCGTGTCGGGGATCGCAACCCTCTACCGGCGTGTGCCGGCCCTGTGGAACCGCTTCATCTTCAGCGAACCAGGCCACGTCCGCACCCGGTTGCTGCCGCCCAGGCACGGCGACAGCAGCGGCGTTCGCGGTGCGGCGTGGCTGTGGCCGAGGTGAGGTCCCTTCGCCACGCGTAGGGCGTCTGGGCAGACTTCCCTTCTCCCCACGTCGGCGGGAGAAGGGATGAACTGGAAGCGTGAAGATCAGCAGTCCGGCTTGGGCAATGCTTCGATGCGGATCAGGCGGTATTCCAGCCGCAGTTCGCCCTGCTCGTGGGTACCCCAGATTTCAACGCCGTTATCGAGGGTCACGCTGCTCAACTCGTGCCGCGGCTCACCGGTCGAGGTGGCCTCGTCGTCGTAGAAGGCGGCATGGAAATAGAAGCGATCACGCCCCTCGACCAGGTGGCGGTCACCTT
>DATEIF010000567.1:0-2515 GCA_035279205.1 Vineibacter sp. | reverse complement strand
GGAGCGCGGGCGTCCCGCCCGCATTGGCGCGTAGCGCCAAGACATGAGCGGGCGAGACGCCCGCGCTCTCAGGAATCAGAGCTTCGCCAACGCCAGAAGATGTGTGCGGCTGGCACGCAGGATGCGGTTCGCCAGGTCCTTGTCGGGGACAAGGCGGGCCATGGTGAGGCTGCCGATCATGCCAGCGACGACGGCCAGTGCACGCTCTTCGGCCTCGGCGGGCGACAGATCGGGCAACTGGCGCCGCACGGTGTCGACCAGCGACAGAAAGCCCTCGGTCATGGCGGCACGGGCATCTGTGTCGCTGCGAGCGACCTCGCCGCCCACGGCCGCCAGCGCACAGCCTTTCTGCGGCGTATCGCGGTGCAGCGGGTGCAGATAGCGGCGCAGCGCCGTCTCCAGGCCGCGGCCATCCGGTGCCTTGTCCGCCGCCGTGGCGATATCCTCAGTCGTCTCGTTCAGTGCATGCCGGCAGGCCTCGGCCACCAGCTGGTCCTTGGACTCGAAGTGCCGATAGAAACCGCCATGGGTGAGATCGGCCTTGGCCATCAGGTCAGCGATGCCGATGCCGGCGACCCCATGCGCACGGAACTGCGTGGCCGCGGTCTCCACGATCCGGCGCCGGGTTTCTGCCGCTTCTTCCCTTGACCGTCTCATGACTTCGCCTCCTGCGCCTGCTGGATCGCGGCCCAGATCTTGGGCGGTGTCAATGGCATATCCAGGTGCGTGATGCCAAACGGTGCCAGGGCGTCGAGCACGGCATGCACGATGGTGGGCGGCGCCCCGATGGTGCCGCTCTCGCCGATACCCTTCACGCCCAGCGGATTGGTAAGCGAGGGCGTCTCCTGGAAGCAGGACCGGATCGCGGGCATCGTGTCGGCGCGCGGCACGGCATAGTCGAGCAGCGAGCCGGTCAGCAACTGCCCGGTCTCGCGATCGTAGTGGACGTCCTCATAGAGCGCCTGGCCGATGCCCTGCACCACGCCGCCGTGGATCTGGCCCTCCGCCAGCAGCGGGTTGATGATGGTGCCGGCATCATCGACGGCGACGTAGTCGAGGATCTCGACCACGCCGGTCTCGGGGTCGACTTCGACGTAGGCCATGTGGACACCCGACGGCGCACCCAGGCCGGTGGGATCGTAGAACAATGTCTCGTCGAGCCCGGGATCGAGGCCGACGGGCAGGGCGTGACCGACATAGGCCATGCGCGCCACCGTCGCGAAGGAGAGCGGCGCGATATCAGTGCCCGGCACGACAAAGCGGCCGGCCTGGTAGGCCACGTCCTTTTCGTCGACCTCCATCATGTTGGCCGCGATCTTGATGGCCTTGGTGACGATACGGCCGGCGCAGACCTTGGCGCTCGATCCACCGACCGCCATCGATCGGGAATTGAACGTACCGTGGCCGGCCTGGACCTGGCGCGTGTCGCCCTGCACCACGGTGATGTCATCGACCGGGATTTGCAGCGTGTCGGCGGCGATCTGCGCTAGCACGGTGGCATGCCCATGCCCCTGGCTCATCGAGCCTGAGAACAGCGTGGCCTTGCCGCCAGAGTCGATATTGATGCGCGCGCTTTCCCAGCCGCCGCGGTCGAACCCGATCATGCCCAGGCGCCGCGACGGACCCATGCCGCACATCTCCGTGTAGGCCGCGACGCCGATGCCGCGATAGCGTCCCGATGCGCGCAGCTGTGCCCGTTCGGCACGGCGCGTCGCGTAGTCGAACATCGCCAGCGCCTTGTCGAGGCAGCCCTGGTAGTTGCCGCTGTCGTAGAACACGCCCTTGCTGCCGTAGGGGCGATAGGGGAACTCCGTGGGCTGCACGAAGTTGAGTCGCCGCACGTCAACCGGGTCGAGGCCGAGATAGCGCGCGGTGGCTTCGATGGCGCGCTCGGCAATGTAGGCCCCCTCCGGGCGGCCGTAGCCGCGATAGGCATCGACCGGTACCGTGTTGGTGACGATGACCTTGGCCACGGCTTCGTAGTTGTCGATGCGGTAGGTGCCGGTACCGAAATTCACCGTGTTCACCGTCGGTCCGCCCGACGCCATGTTCGACAGGTAGGCGCCGACATTGCCCAAGGTCTCGACCTTCAGGCCCAGGATGCGACCGTCGTTGCGGATGGCGATCTCCAGGTGCTCGGTGTGGGCGCGGCCATGGCTGGTCGCCTGGTGGCTTTCCGAGCGCGACTCCCACCACTTCACCGGCGCCTGCAGCGTGCGGGCCAGCCAGGCGCACAGCAGCTCCTCGGGGTAGAGGTGCATCTTGGCGCCGAAGCCGCCGCCGATATCCGGCGCCACGATGCGCAGCAGATGTTCGGGGATGCCCACCGTCTCGGCGATCCAGCGCCGATGCATGTGCGGCACCTGGCTTCCCATGTAGACGGTCAAGCTGCCGTCGTCCTCGGGCGCGGCGAGGATCGTGCGTGTCTCCATGCAGGTCGGGATCAGCCTGTTGTTGACCAGACGCAGGCGCAGCACATGGTCGGCGCTGCGCGCCGCCTCGGCATAGTCACCGC
>DATEIF010000566.1:0-2144 GCA_035279205.1 Vineibacter sp. | reverse complement strand
CACGCCGGCCAGCAGGGCGATCGCCGCCAGGAGCCGCAACTGCGGCTGCAGGCGGCGCGTGCCCAGCACCCGTTCGAGCCGCCGCGCCAGCCGCCACGACAGGAACACCAGTGCACGGTCGAAGAGATGCTGCCCGTCGATATGCCGCAGCACGGGCGGCCCGTTGTTGGTGGCGAGGTACGATCGCAGCAGGAGGTACAGCACCGCGCCGCCGGCCATGGCGATCGTGCTCATCAGCAGCTCGGGGGTGAAGCCGTGCCAGACGGCGACGCTATAGTGCGGGATGGCCGGTCCCACGACGGCGCGCACGGCGTTGGCGAGCACGGGTCCGATCGTCCAGGCGGGGACGACGCCGACGATCAGGCAGGCCAGCACCAGGAGCTCGGCCGGGACGCGCATCAGGAACGGCGGTTCGTGCGGTGTGCGCGGCAGATCGGTGGGAGGCGGCCCGAAAAAGACGTCGAGGATGAAGCGCAGCGAATAGGCGACCGTGAACATGCTGGCGGCGGTGACGATGTAAGGCAGCGCGCGGTCGATCAGCGAATTGTCGTGCATCTCGATCGTCTCGGCGAAGAACATCTCCTTGGACAGGAATCCGTTGAGCAGCGGCACGCCCGCCATCGCCGCCGCCGCCACCATGGCGAGCGTCGCCGTGATCGGCATGAACCGCCGCAGACCGCTCAGGCGCCGAATGTCGCGCGTGCCGGTTTCGTGGTCGATGATGCCGGCCGCCATGAAGAGCGACGCCTTGAACGTCGCGTGGTTCATGATGTGGAAGATCGCGGCCACCTGGCCGAGCGGGCTGTCGAGCCCGGTGAGCAGCGTGATCAGTCCGAGGTGGCTGATCGTCGAGTAGGCCAGCAGGCCCTTCAGGTCATGCTGAAAGATCGCGAGGAACGCGCCCAGGATGAAGGTCACGAGCCCGGCCGATCCGACCAGCCATAGCCATTCGTTGCTGCCCCCCAACGCGGGCCACAGCCGGACCAGCAGGAACACGCCGGCCTTCACCATCGTGGCCGAGTGCAGGTAGGCCGAGACCGGCGTCGGCGCGGCCATCGCCTGCGGCAGCCAGAAGTGGAAGGGAAACTGCGCGCTCTTGGTCAGGGCGCCCAGCAGCACGAGCACGAGCGCCGGGACGTAGAGATCGCTGGAGCGGATCAGGGCGCCCGAGGCGAGCACCCGGTCGAGATCGAAGCTGCCGACGATGTGGCCCACGATCAGCACGCCGGCGAAGAGGCAGAGGCCGCCCGCCGCCGTGACGGTCAGCGCGATGCGCGCGCCCTCGCGGGCCTGGCCCGACTGATGCCAGTAGCCGATGAGAAGAAAGGAGAAGAGGCTGGTCAGCTCCCAGAAGAAGACCAGTTGAATGAGGTTGCCGGACAGGGCGATGCCCAGCATCGAGCCCATGAACGCCAGCAGGAACGAGAAGAAGCGCGGCACCGGGTCGGCCGGCGACATGTAGTAGCGCGCATAGAGCACGACGAGAAAGCCGATGCCGCTGACCAGCCCGGCGAGCATCCAGGCGAGACCGTCCATCCGCAACGAGAAGGAGAGGCCGAGGCTCGGCGCCCAGCCGATCTCGAGTTCGACGACTCCGCCATCCACGACCTGCGGGTAGCACACCGCGACGAGGAGCAGCTCCGTCAGCGCGATCGCTCCGGCCAGATATGCTTCCGCATTGCGGGCATTGGCGCGGAATTGGGCGGCGATAATGCTTCCGGCGAAGGGAAGCGCCACGGCGGCGATCAGGAGCACGTCGTAGGGCATCATGCGCGTTACCATCCCGGGCCCCGAATTGCCAAGCAACTGGCGAGATCGGGCGGCGAGAATCCGCGCGCGGGACGAACGCTTCAGCTCCGCTCGAAGGTGAAGGTGCAGGGTCGTTGCATGGTGCGCTTGCCGGTGCCGCGCTTCGCGTCGAAGCGCGCCGGGAAAGTGTAGTGGACCTTGCTGCCCTCCTGGAGAGTGCGCGGCGTGAGATCGGAGGCGCCGGTCAGGCCGCGCACCACGAAGGTCGCGCTGCCGTCGGCGGCGATGGGACCGCTCACCGTCCACGAACCCGGCTTGCCCTCGGTTCCGTGCTGGGCGCGGGCGACGCCCTTGGCCACCGTCATGGGATAATGAACGGTGTAGCCGCGTGCGGT
>DATEIF010000565.1:0-4223 GCA_035279205.1 Vineibacter sp. | reverse complement strand
ATCGCGGTCGAGCCGGCGTGTGCCTTCAAACTCCAGCGCCACAGTCTCCAGAATGCTCAACCGCACCCCACCCCCGAACGACCGCGCCGTCTGATGCCGGATCTCGCCCGGCGCGTTGTTCCATACCCGCGCATGATCGTAGAAGACGTAGAGCTGAACCGGCAGGCTGCCGCCGCGCGACACGCCGCCGGCGGCTTCGGTGCCTTCGTCATAGGGGATGGCGAAGTTGAACTGCAGCTCCAGGGAGCCCGCCACCGCCTTGTCGCCCGTGACCTGGCCCGAGAAATAGCCGCGCCCCAGCCGGTCGCCACCCACGAAATACTTCTCGTTCGACGGCAGGATGTCGCCGGAGTACTGACCCGCCAGGCTGCCCAGCAGGTTGATCGAGAAGCCCGTCGTGGTCCAGATGCCCTGCAGGCGGTTCACTTCGCCATTGAGCTTGAAGAAGGTCGGATCGGCCCCCAGGCGATTGAGGAACGGGTCGCCCTTGTCGGTCGAGCCGAACGCGTTGATGCCCTTGGAGAACCGGATATTGCCGAACGTCACGCCGTTCCAGTCGTCGCGGTAGTTGGCGTCGGCGCCCAGCCGCAGCACGCTGAGATCGGTGCGTGTCAGCTTGGTGTTGCCCAGGATGTCGGCGCTGGAATGATAGTAGTCGTAGCCGCCGAAGACGTTGAGGTTCAGCTGCCGCGAGCGGATCACCGGATAGGCCAGGGACACGCCGGCCACCGTCAGCACGCCGTCGTAGTCGATGATCTGCAGCGCTTCGCCCGGCTTGATGCGGCCGTAGCCGAAATAGGCGCGCAGTTGCAGGCCGTCGGCGCCGATATAGTTCGACCAGTTCAGCTGGCCGAAATTCTGCTCGCGATCGAATGTGGTGAAGAACGTCGCCTCGAGCCGCTCGGCCAGGCCCGTCCACGAGTTGCTGCCGACAACGAACGTACCCTGCTGCGTGCCGGTGAACTTCGAGCCGCGGTTGTTGACCTGCAGCAGGCCGTCCCACGTGGTGCGCTGCAGCTGCGCCACCAGCTCGGACGAGCCGGGCTCCTTGCCGGGCCGCAGCACGGCCTTCATGGAGACGCCCGGCATGTCCTGCGTCAGCAGCAGGTAGCGCTCGACGTCGCGCAGATTGGCCGGGCGCGCCAGGGTGATCTTGTCGAGGAAGCGCTGGGCCTGGCTCGCCACGTCGCCGACATTGCCCTCGACGACCACGTTCGAGATGTAACCCTCGACCACGCGCAGCTTGACGCGGCCATCCGCGACCCGCTGCGCCGGCAGAAACACCGTCGTCAGAAAGTATCCATCGGCGCGATATTTGGCCTCCAGGCGCTGGGCGAGCGCGAAGAGCTCGCTCACCGCCACCCGCCGGCCGACCAGCGGGCGCGTCATCTCCTCGATGACGCCGGGCGGGTAGACGGTGGCGCCTTCGACCTCGATGGCCGACGGCGTCGCGAAAATCTGATCAGCGCCCGGCGGCGCCACACGCGTGCCCGGTGGGGCGCTGGGGATGGTGTCCGGCGCCCTCGGCGGCTCCGGTGCTCCCGGCCGAACCGGCGGCGCCTGCAGCACCGGCGGCACCTGGGCCATCACGGCGGTCGACAGTGTGGCTGACAGCGCTGCAACACAAAGAGCAACGCCACCACGCCGGGGCGCCCTGAACGGGCGCCGAACTACGGAGTCAGCCGACGGTTCCCGCATCTCTCCCCCATCGGTTCGAGGCCGCAACCCTGCGTGGTCGACAGCCTCCGAGCCATCCTAGACGTCGTTGCGGCGCGCTTCTTGGACCACAGCGCACTGATTCTACATTGGTATCTATTATGCTGATTTTTCGCGCCGAGGTCGAGCCATTCGACCGCCCCGAGCACATGAAATACAGCAGCCAATTCCTTGAATACTCGCCTTTTCTTGTCCGTCTTTCCGCGCTCTTCCCGCTCAAGTTGCGCATGCCCAGCGTCGTACAGCGTCGCTACGGATGACACACGTGGCGGTTTCCGTCGTCATCCGATCGGTCGATATCAGGCGATAGCGAGTGATGATTTTTCGCGCCCACCGTCACGGCTTCCGGCAGACTCGGCCAACGGCAGAATAGCGGAAACTATTTCTGTTTTTATTTCAAATAGTTGACCACAACCTGCCAGGCTGGCCCCCGTCGACCCGTCGCGTCCCGACCGTCTGGCCATCCGGCCCTGCTCATCAAAGCGCGTGCCCATCATCCCCGTCCGAAGGTATCTAATTTTATTCTCCTGTTGAGACTAACGTTGCGCGACCGGCCAACGGCATCGTCCTCCGCGGCCGAACGACCGCGACGTTTGCGCCATCACGTTAGCCAGAGGCGGAAGCCCAGGTCGTCCTTCAAATGAAGGACTGAGCGCTTTTTCTGTGTCGGCACGGGCGCGCGCTCAGAGGCAACGCCACGCCTCACCTTGATGGCAAGGCGATTGATTGAATACGAAGGTTTTCTTACCCTGAGGAAAATCGGGGTGGTTGTTGTGTACGCTTCGTCCGTCTTGATTGTCGACGATCATGAATTGTTTCGCCGCGGCCTGATCGCGGCGATGGATAACGCCAGTGACCACAGGATCGAATGGCTGGAAGCCGCATCGTTGCAGCAGGCGATGTCGGTCCTGCGCGACCGTGATGGCGTCTCCCTCGTCATACTCGATCTGAAGCTGCCGGATACGACCGGATTCGGCGCGCTCACCAGCTTGCGGCAGGCGTTTCCCGACCAGCGCATCCTGGTGATCTCGGCCAGCACCGATGACGTCATTCACGCCCAGGTCGTCGCCCTGGGTGCCTGGGGCTTCGTCGGCAAGACCGCGGCGTCGGAAACATTGCGTGGCTTGTTCCACACCGCACTGACATCGCGTGCGCGGCGGGCCGCCGGCGATATCGAGCCGCTGCACGTGCGGGCCGCGCGCCGCCAACCGGTTGGCTATGCGCACCTGCAACGACTGGGCGACCGGCACATGCAAATCCTGGAACTGCTGCTGCAAGGCCGCAGCAACCAGGACATCGTCCGCGAGACGGGACTGGCCCTGGGCACAGTCAAGAACTACGTGTCCGCGGTCCTGCTCTGCTTCGAGGCGCGTTCCCGCGCGCACTTGCTGAGCCTCTTCAGCTGACCCGCGGCGAGCCGCTTCCTCAGATCGGCTCTGCGCTTGCGGCCACCATCACCCGGTGCCGATGTGACTTTCGGCACTAGTGGCCCGTGGCGTCCCATCGGATGCTGGCGCACGTGCTGCCGTGCATCGCTGGCGCTGCGCCGGACCACTGGCCTCGCAGCGAAGCACCGGCGTGCTGGAGAGGGTCGATGGTGCGTGTCACGGTTGAAGCCGTCGCCGGGCTGGTCGCCGACCTGTATGAAGGCGCCTACGACGACAGCAAATGGGCCCAGGCGCTGGACGCGCTGCGGCGGCCCTTCGACAGTCCGAGCATCGTCTTCAGCGTCGAGAACGAGATCGACCGCTCCTCGGAAATCGTCAGCGTCAATACCGACCCCTATTGGGACCGCCTCTACGTCGAAGAGTTCTTCGAGCACAACGTGCTGTGGCGCCCCATGGCCGCGATGGCGCCGGGCACAGTGGCAGCGGACTGGTCCCTGCTGCCCCGGGAGGAGTTCAGAAAGACCTACATCTTCAACGAATTCCTGGCGCACCTGGACTCCAACAGCATGCTGTGCTGCAAGATCCTGGGTCGCGGCAGCACCTCCAGCTTTCTGGCCCTGGCCCATGGGGTGCGACAACCCGAGTTTGACACCGATCACATCGAGCTGATGACGGCATTGATGCCGACGCTGATACGCGTCACGACGCTGCGCGATCGCATCGGTGCACTGAACCTGCCGACGCACACGGCGGCGGCCGCACTCGACGCACTGTCGGTCGGGATCGCCGTCGTCGGTCACAATGGACGCGTGATCCACGCCAATCAGTCAGCACAGGGCCTGCTTGCGCAGCGCGATGGGACAGTGACCGTCGGCCCGATGGGATTGACGGCGCGTGTGCCGGAAGCAGCAACGGCCCTGCGCCACCTCATCAACCAGACCGTTTCCGGGGCGTCGGAGCAGGACAATGGCTACCTCTTGCTGCCGTCGCCGCAACCGACGGGTCCGGCGCTGTCGGTCTACGTCGGTCCCCTGCCGGAGCCGGGGATCTACGGTCTCCCCGATGGGCCGTGCGCGATTGTCTTCATGCGGCCGATGGAAACCGACGCCAACCTCGAGC
>DATEIF010000564.1:0-5749 GCA_035279205.1 Vineibacter sp. | reverse complement strand
CAAAACTCGCTTCCGGCTGGCCGGTTCGCCTTTACCGCGCGGGAGTCGAACCCGCTGGATCGCTGCGAAAGGTTTCCGATCACATGATCTTCCTCCTTTCCAGGGCTTCCCCTGGCGCTACTTCGGCAGGCTCAGGAGAGGGATCTCCCGCGAATGGAGGTTCCGTTGGATGCCTCGTTGCGCTCGACCTCACGGACTGGCCGCATCACCGCACGGCGGGTATGCGGTTCGAGTGTCAGGGATCGCCGACCTCGAAGTCGCCCGGCTGCGGCGGCGCTATCGGCGTGAACAACGTACGGTCCGGCTTGATGTCCAGCAACGGCGTTTCGTCGAGGCAATCCAGCCCTCGCACCAGGAGGGTGGCGCCTTCCTGCGCGACAAGTGTCGCGATCGACGTTCCGATGGGATTGGGCCGAACCGGCGTGCGCAGCGAGAAGGTGCCGCGGCTGTTGCCGTCATTGGCCGGGCTTTGGCGTACAAGGTCGCGCCGCGACAAGTGCAGCCAGTACAGAACCTCGAGCCGTTCGTAGGCGGTGATTCCGTCCAGCGCGCGCACCCACGGTTGGAACAGCTCGATGCGGCAGACCGGGCCGTCGGCGCGGCCCTGGCGCGGGCAGACCAGCCGCGACTGCCAGGGCGTCCGAATGCGGCCGATGAAGAAAAGCCCGGCGTCGGACGTTGCCGGCATTTCGACCGCAAGTTCCGACGCACGGATTTCGTTTTCCCGGACCATGGCGCTCAGTCGACCGCGACCATGACGTCGGAGGCCTTGATCACGGCATAGGCCTGCTGACCGACGGCCAGCTTCAACTCTTCGACCGCCTGGTTGGTGATCGAGGCCGTCACGATCGTGCCGCCGACATCCAGGCGGACATGTGCCGTGGTAGCGCCCTTGGTGACCTCGACCACCTTGCCTTTGAGCAGATTGCGAGCGCTGATCTTCATATCGTCTTTCCTCGTGAACGGTTGAAGGAAGGGGTGCAAACATAGCGGCCGACGTCAGTCAGATAGGTGACAGCGACGTCGACACCATAGAGGCGCCGCAGCATGTCTGCCGTCAGCGTCTCGCGCGGCAAGCCCAACGCGATCAGATGGCCGCCCTGGAGCAAGGCGACACGATCGGCGCAGGCGAACGCATGATCAGGATCATGCGTCGACAGCAGGATCCCGAGGCCCTGGGCAGCGAGTCTGCCGATCTGCTCCAGCACCCGGGTCTGGTTGCCGAAATCCAGGTTCGCCGTCGGCTCATCCATCACCAGGATGGCGGGCTCCTGGGCCAGCGCCCGGGCGATAAGCGCCATCTGGCGCTCGCCGCCGCTGATCGTGGTGTAGGTGCGATCGGCGAGATGGTCGATGCCCAGCGTGTGCAGCGCCGCATGTGCCGCGTCGCGGTCCCGTGCCGATGGTGCCGAGAACAGGCCGACCCGCGCCGCGCGACCCATCAGGACGACATCGCGTACGGTAAAGGGGAAGAAGGCGTTGTGCGCCTGCGGCACATAGCCCAGGCGGCGGGCCAGGTCCGGCCGTGAGAAGCCGGCGAGCGCCTGCCCGTCGATGGTGATCGCACCACCCTGGGCGGGAATTAGGCCCAGCAAGGTCTTGAGCAGGGTCGTCTTGCCGCCGCCGTTGGGACCGAGAAGACACAGGACCTCGCCGGCAGCCACGGCGCAAGTCACGCCGCGGCCAACCGGTGCGCCGCGATAGCCGAAAGCGACGTCGACGGCGGCCAGCATCATTCCCATCCCTTCCGCGTGGTGGCGAGGAGATACAGGAAGAATGGGGCGCCCAAGGCGGCGGTCAGGATGCCCAGCGGTGTCTCCATGGCGGCGATGCTGCGCGCCAGCGCATCGATGCCCACGAGATAGCCGCCACCCAGCATGACGGACGCCAGCAGCACCCGGCCGAAGTCAGGGCCGACCAGCATGCGCGCGATGTGCGGAATCAGCAGGCCGATCCAGCCGATGACGCCGGTGATCGAGACGGCTGCGGCGGTGATCAACGTTGCGCCGGCAATGAAGAGGGCGCGCAGCCGGCTCGTATCGACGCCCAGGGCGCGCGCTTCCTCGTCGCCCAGGGTCATCAGGTTCATGCGCCAGCGCAGGAGGATGATCGGTACGAAGCCGATCGCGAGCGCCGGCAGGATTGACGCAAGATCGCCGCGCGTCACGGCGGCGAGGCTGCCGAGCAGCCAGTAGGTAATGGCGGGCAGCTGGTTATAGGGATCGGCCAGTACCTTCACCAACGAGAGGCAGGCGGTGAGCAGGGCACCGACGGCGACGCCGGCCAGCACCAGCACCAGGATGGGATCTCGGGTGCGGATCGCAGCGCCGACGGCATAGACCAGCGCCACGGCGGCAAGTCCGCCGATGAAGGCCAGCAGCTGGATCAGCAGGACCGGCAGCGACAGGAAGATGCCCAGTACGGCCCCCAGGCTGGCGCCGGCCGAGACGCCCAGGATATCGGGCGAGACCAGCGGATTGCGAAACAGGCCCTGGTAGGTGGCGCCGGCCGCCGCCAGCGCGGCGCCGACGGCGAGGCCGGCCAGCACGCGCGGCAGTCGCACCTGCCACAGCACGGTGTCGATCGTCGGGTCGATCGCCGCGGGCTGACCGGTCATCCGGCCGACAATGGCCGCCGCGAAGTCGGCAAGCGAGATCGGGTACTTGCCGATCCCGAATGAAAGCACCACCACCGCGACCAGCACCACGGGCGCCACCCAGATCCCGGCGCGATCCCAAGCACCGACAACCCTATCGCGTCCGATGGAAGGTCTGTCACGAACAGTCATGGCGGTGGCGAGAGGGCATCACGCAGGAGCGCGTCGAGCGACGAGTCGGTCAGCTGGATGTGGTAGAATTGACTGTAGTAGTCGCGGGTTGCCTGACGAAGATCCTCCGTGAAGATATCGGGGTAGAGCAGCGTGGCCAGCCAGCGCATGCCGATCAGCCGGTTGGCGCCCGGCGGTGAGTCGAACCAGCCATAGGGCAGGGTCGGCGTGCGGTAGATGCGCCGCTCACGCACGGCCTTGATGGCGGACCACAGCGGACTGTGCGCGACGTCGCGATAGAACGCAGGCTCGAGGGCCAGGATGACGTCAGGGTTCCACCCCAGGATCTGCTCCAGCGAGACCGTCATGAGACCGCCGCGGCCGGCGCCGGCCGCGACATTACGCGCGCCGACAGCCTCGAGAACCTCGAGATTGATCGAACCCGCCATCCCGGTTTCGAGGCCGCGCGGGCCGCGGCCGTAATAGACACCCGGCCGTCGTTCGACGGGGACGGGATCGATACGCCGGCGGATGCCTTGCATCGTCGCCTCGGCATAGCGAGCCAATGTTTCGGCGCGATCCTCGCGCCCGACGATCTTGCCGAACATGCGATAGACATCGGCCGTCTTGCCGATCGTGCCGTCCAGCAGCAGATAGGGAATGCCGGTCTGCTGTTGCACGCGGTCGGCCAGGGACACGTAGGTGGCATCCGTGCTGCCGACATCGATGATCAGGTCGGGCTTCAGCGCGAGGATGGATTCGATGTTCGCCGTATTGCCGCGCCCGGTGAGGCGGCCATGTGCCGGCAGGTCGCGATAGGGCGCGGCCAGATACGCCTTCTCTTCCGGGGGAGGTTCGCGCACCCAGCCCACCATCAGCTCCGGTGCCAGCGTGTAGACCAGCACGGATGCCGGTGGCCCCGCCGCGAGGACCCGGTTGATTCGCTGGGGAATCTGGATAGTTCGCCCGGCGCCATCGACGACGGCCCGCGTCTGCGCCGTGGCATCGATCGCGATGCTGAACGCCAGCAGACCGGCCAGCATGAGAACCAGACAGAACCGCCAGATCATGTGCCAACCAGAGCGTGCGAGCATGGCCAATTCGATTCCGAGCCGTTGAAACATAGCGAAGGCGCTGGACCCTCGTAAACCGGCGCCACGCGCCGTGCACTCAAACGTGTAGGTCTCCGTTTGACACCCGGTGGCGTCGCTATATATCGTAGAATATATCGTGCGAGTCCAGCTTGGCGAAGCCGGCTTGCCGTCGGCGATCGCGCCTGCGGGAGCGGTTGCTGCCGGCCGGTCATCCGGAACACAGAACCGGAGCGATGCGATGGCGACCGACGCGGATGTCTGGCATATGGCAGGAATGCTGATCGAGACGTACGGCGACAAGGCACCGCTCTATGCGCTGGCGTCGGTCGACCTGCTGATCGAGCGCGGCGATCTGCGCCTGGCGTCGCAGTGGCGTTGCGTCTCAACGGCCGCCGCGACCTTGCTTCGGGAAAGGGATGTCGCGCGAGAAGTCGTGCATTGAGCATCCGGCGGCATCTCGCCTGCCATCTGCCGGACCACACACCGAAACCTCTCCTGAGCCGTCGGTTCGCCCCCTGCTGCGAAAGAGAGACTCATCGGGCGGCCCGTGCGCTATTGTCGGCGTCATGCATTTCCACGGTGAGACCATGAAGTTCGGTATTCACAATCCGTCATGGCTGTTTGGGCCCGACCCCGCCGAGATCTTCGAGGCCGTCAAGGCCAAGGCGCTGTGGGCCGAGGACAACGGCTTCACGTGGTTCTCGGTGATGGACCACCTGATCCAGATCGCCAATGTCGGCGCGCCGGATGAACCCTTCATGGAAGGCTGGACGGTCCTGTCGGCGCTTGCGGCGGTGACCCGGCGCATCCGTCTGGCGACTCTGGTTTCGTCGGTGCATTACCGCAATCCGGCGCACCTGGCGAAGATTGCTGCCGGCGTTGACCAGATCAGCCGGGGCCGTCTCACATTCGGTATCGGTGCCGGTTGGTTCGAAGGGGAGTATCGGCAATACGGATGGGAGTTTCCGCCGCGGCCGGCGGTGCGCATCGGACAAATGGAAGAAGCCGTTCGGCTTATCCTGGCCATGTGGACGCAGAAGCGCACGACCTTTCACGGCAAGTACTTTCACGCCGAGGACGCGATCCTGGAACCCAAGCCGCTGCAGAAGCCGCATCCGCCGGTCATGATCGGCGGTGGTGGCGAACAACTGACGCTGCGCGCGGTTGCTCGCCTGGCGGACGCCTGCAATGTCGGTGGCACGCCCGACGTGGTCCGGCACAAGTTCGAGGTCCTGCGGCGCCACTGCGACGCGGCGCAGCGTGATTACGCGGCGATCGAACGCACCAACGTCACCAGCCTCGTGATCGCGCGCGATGCGGCCGCGCTCGCCGCCAAGCGCCAGCGGCTGGCGGTACCGGAGTCGTTCTATGGCTTTGCCGGTACGGTGTCCGACGTTGTCGATCTGATCGGCCGGTATCAGGATGCCGGCGCCCAGCTGTTCATCTGCAGCGCCCACAAGAACGACGTCGAAACGCCGGAGCTGCTCGCCGCCGACGTCATGCCGCACTTCACGGCCGATACGCGTTCGCTGGCACGGTAAACTGAACGACAACGGGAGAACACGGCATTGAGCTTTTCTGCTGTTTTTGCTCGCGGGGTTGCCTTGATCGGCGGAGCGGCGCTGCAGGTGCGGCGACTGACCGGCGGTTCGCCCCAGCCGGCGTGGGGCGGCGCCCCGGCCATTCCACCGGCAAAGCCGCAGGGGCTTATCCCGACGCTGAAGATGCCGACGGCTCGCGGGTGGACCTCCGGGCAGACGCCGATCGCGGCGCCGGGTCTCAAGGTCAATGCGTTTGCGAGCGACCTCGATCATCCGCGCTGGATCGAGGTGCTGCCCAACGGCGACGTGCTGATCGCCGAAGCCCTGAGCCTCGACAGACCAGCTCG